>NZ_JBCNYA010000008.1:0-134825 GCF_049727805.1 Frateuria sp. YIM B11624 | reverse complement strand
CGTTGACCAGTTGAAGCCGCAGGGTGGGCTTGAGCCCACCGCGATCCCGTATCAGGGCGCTGGTGGGCTGAAGCCCACCCACGACGGCGTTCGGTTATTGCGCCCGCACACCCCGGGCACGATCGGGCTACGCTAGCCCGGTCATCCAGGGGAGCCCACCATGAAGCCACGCCTCGCCATCCGCCCCACCCTGCTGGCCCTGCTGCTCGCCGCCAGCGCCGCCCTGCCCGCCACCGGCGCGCCGCAGGCGAAGTACCCGAACTATCCCAGCGAAACGCCGGCGCAGTTCAAGCCCGCCACCGCGAGCTTCGACTACGTGCGGCGCGAAGTGATGATCCCGATGCGCGACGGCGTGAAGCTGCACACGGTGATCCTGGTTCCGAAAGGAGCCAGGCACGCCGGCATCCTGCTCACCCGCACGCCCTACGATGCCGATGCGTTGACCAGCCACACCATGAGCGGCCACCTGGCGCCGATGCTGCAGGGCTACGACAACGCCACCGACGTGATCGTCGAGGACGGCTACATCCGCGTGGTGCAGGACGTGCGTGGCAAGTACGGTTCCGAGGGCGACTACGTGATGAACCGCCCCGTGCACGGCCCGCTCAACCCGACCCCGGTGGACGATGCGACGGATACGTACGACACCATCGACTGGCTGGTGAAGAACATTCCCGAGTCCAACGGCAAGGTCGGCACGCTGGGCATCTCCTACGACGGCTTCGAGCCGCTGATGGCGTTGGTCAACCCGCACCCGGCGCTGAAGGTGTCGGTGCCGATGAACCCGATGGTCGACGGCTGGATGGGCGACGACTGGTTCCACCACGGCGCCTTTCGCCAACAGAACATGAGCTACATCTACGAGCAGGTCGCCACCCGCGACAATTCCACCAAGTGGTGGACGAACTACCACGACGAGTACGACCTGTTCATGCACTACGGCTCGGCCGGTGCGCTGGGCGACGCCTACGGCATGACGCAGCTGGGCTTCTGGAACAAGGTGCTGGCGCATCCGGCCTATGACGCGTTCTGGTCGGAACAGGCGGTGGACAAGCTGCTGGCACAGCTGCCGCTGAAGGTGCCGGTGATGCTGGTGCACAGCCTGTGGGACCAGGAGGACATCTACGGCGCGCCGGCGGTATACCGCGCGATCAAGCCCAAGGACGGCAGCGGCCAGATGGTCAAGCTGGTGATGGGCCCCTGGCACCACGGCCAGGAGATCGACGAGGGCAGCTCGCTGGGCGCGATCCGCTTCGGCAGCGACACCGCCAAGTACTTCCGCGAGCACATCCTGCGCCCGTTCCTTGCGCAATACCTCAAGGACGGCGCACCGAAAGCGGACCTGGCCCCGGTCACGGCCTTCCAGACCGGCACCAACCAGTGGCAGCGGCTGCAGCGTTGGCCGCTGGCGTGCGGGAACGGCTGCCCGAACGCCAGCCGCGCGCTGTACCTGGAGCCGGGTCGCAAGCTAGGCTTCGCGGCGCCCGCGGGCGGCGCTGCCTACGACGAGTACGTGTCCGATCCCACGCACCCGGTGCCGTTCCGCGCGCGCCCGATCCAGCCGATCGGCTACGACAACGGCATGACCTGGTCGCAGTGGCTGGTCGATGACCAGCGCGAGGCGTCCGGCCGCACCGACGTGCTGACCTATGTCTCCGAGCCGCTGACCGCGCCGCTCATCATCGCCGGTGCGCCCGAAGTGCATCTGGTCGCCTCCACCAGCGGCACCGACAGCGACTGGGTGGTCAAGCTGATCGACGTCTATCCCGACCAGGTGGCCGAGCAGCCGGAGATGGGCGGCTACCAACTGGCGGTGGCGATGGACATCTTCCGCGGCCGCTACCGCACCGGCTTCGACAAGCCGGCGCCGCTGGCCGCCAACCAGCCGCTCGACTACCGCTTCAATCTGCCCAACGCCAACCACGTGTTCCTGCCGGGCCACCGGCTGATGGTGCAGGTGCAGTCGAGCTGGTTCCCGCTGTACGACCGCAACCCGCAGACCTTCGTGCCGAACATCTTCAAGGCGAAGCCGGCCGATTACGTGAAGGCGACCCAGCGCGTCTACCACGCGCCGGGCAAGGCGAGCTACATCGCGCTGCCGATCGTCAGTCGCTGACGTCCACCTTCCTCCGCCGCGCGGCGGAAAGGTCGCGGATCGAAGGCTGCCGCCCGGCGGGCGTCAGCCTTCCGCGGCTGCGACCACCTGTTCCCGGCCGCGATAGAAGCGGTGATGCGCCAGCTCGAGCAGCGCCTCGTCCTCGTGCGTGTCGCCGTAGGCATAGACGCGGTCGTAGCCGGCCAGGTCGTACGCCGCGCGTACGCGGCGCGCCTTTTCCGCGCCCACGCATTGCGCGCCCCGGTAGCGTCCGGTGAGGCGGCCATCGCGATGTTCCAGCGTGGAACAGACCAGTGCCAGGCCATGCGCGCGGCACCAGGGTGCGAGGTAGGCGTCCAGCCCACCGGAAACGACCGCGACGGTATCGCCGCCGCGCTGGTGCCAGCGGATGCGTTTCATCGCCTCCGGACGCAGCAGCGCCGGCAAGGCCGTTGCCGCGAACGTCTCGCCACGCGCCTGCAACAGCCCGAGCGGCACGCCGGCAAAGCCGACCCGCACGACCGCCGTGCGCACGGCGACGCCGGACACCAGGCCCAGCCTGTAGCCGATGACGCAAGGCGCGAGCAGCAGCCTGCCCCACGCCTGCCGGCGCGGCGGCACCGCGTGAACCATGAAGTCCGCCATGGTCTCGCGGGTGGTGATCGTTCCGTCGAAGTCGAACAGGGCAAGGTTCGCCATGCATCCGGTTCCCTGGAAGTCCGCGGATTCTAGCCGCCCGCCGGTCCGCCGGCAGGCGCTGGCCGGATCAGCGTGGCGGCTTGCGGTCCGCCGGCAGCACCGCCTCGGCGGCCACCTCGATCATCAGCCCGGGGCGGAACAGCGCGTCGACCTTCACCAGCGTGCTGGTGGCCGGCGCATCGGCGGGCAGGTAGTGCGACCGGACCTCGCGCAGCACGCCCAACTGGCCAAGGTCGGTGACGTACATGTCCGTGCGCACCACGTCCCTGAAATCGAGCCCCGCGCTGTCGAGCGCGATGCGCAGGTTCTCGAATACCTGCACGCACTGGGCGCGAAAGTCGCCTGCCCCGACCAGCTTGCCTGCCCGATCCATCGCCACCTGGCCGGAAATCGATACCATCCGTCCGGCGGGCGCGACCACGACATGCGAATAGCCATGGGCGGGCGGCAGCCCGGCGGGATTGATCGCCTGCGGCGTTTCACGGGCCTGCACGGCCGTGCCAAGGGCCAGCCCCGCGAGGGCCAGCAACGCTGCCCGCCTGCGCACGGCACGGCGAGCGGATAGACGTCCGTTCATGGGTGTTCCCGCTGGGTGGAGGAGACCGAACCTTAGCAAGAGCGTGGCCGCCCTGTGGGCGGGGCTTCCCCGCCGCGCCCGCTCGGTGTAGAACCTTCGCATCGTTGCCAACCGAACGACTGCCGCATGAGCGACACGAGCTTCCTGATCCGCCTGGCCGAGGACGACGACGATTTCATCCTGGGGCTGGTGCCGCGCTTCGTGGATTTCCCGCTGCCGCCCTGGCGCAAGCGGCACGAATGCATCGAGGGCATCCGCAAGGACCTGCTGCACCACCTGGAAGACGGCACGGCGAACGATTTCCTGTTCGTGGCCGAAGACGAGGACGGCACCGTCGCCGGCTTCATCGAGCTGCAGAAGACGCAGGACTTCTTCACCGGCCGCACCAACTGCCATATCAACAACGTGGCAGTGGCGCCGGCCTACGAAGGCCGCGGCGTGGGCAAGGCGCTGATGGAACATGCCGAGGCATGGGCGCGCGAGCACCGTTGCGCGCTGGTCACGCTGGCGGTATTTCCCGGCAACGAGCGCGCCCGCGCGATCTACGAAGCCGCCGGCTACGGCATCGACCTGCTGCGCATGGTCAAGCCGGTGCGCTGACAGCGCAGGATCCGGATGGCCGCCACGCGCTGGCGGCCACAGCATGGCGGCTCTCCCCATCACCCGAGCCGAACCATGTACCGCTGGCTGCTGCCGCTCACCCTCGCCATGCTGCCCACCGGCCCGGCGCGCGCCGACTGCGAACTGCTTTACGCACCACCCGAGATCCGCGCCCGGCTGCTGGCGTTCCACCACGCCAACGAGCTTCGGCGGGCGCAGGCGCAGGCCGATCGCGAAGCTTCCGGAACACGTCCGGGGCCAGCCGGGCCGTCGTGCGAAGGCGCGGGACGGCCTAGAAGCTGCGGCCGTCCACCGGCACCCGCTGGAGGCCGGCCAGGTCCACGCCCTCCAGGCAGCGCACGTTGATCGCCGCCATCGCCTTGCCGTCCGGCGCGCTGCCCAGGCCGAACGGCGCGCAGCCGCAGGTCGGGCAGAAGCGGTGCTCGATGGCGTGCTTGTTGAAGGTGTAGGTGGCCATGTCCTGCTCGGGCGTGGCCAGCGTCAGTTGCTCGCGCGGCACGAACCACAGCAGGTAGCCCTTGCGGCTGCAGTGCGAGCAGTTGCAGTCGATCGCCTTGTCCAGCTCGCCCTCGACGTCGTAGGCGATGCGGCCGCAATGGCAGCTGCCGTGATAGCGCATGCGTGGATTTCCCGTTCGTGGCAGGGAATCCATTGGAACACAGGCACCGGTCCCACGTAGGGTGGGCTTCAGCCCACCGCTCGATACGCGCATGGCGCGCTGAAGCCCTCCTATGTGGATCGCCGGCGATCCGGATGCAGGTAGCGGCCGGCCAGCGCGGGCATCACCAGCAGGTTGAGCACGGTAGAGGTGAGCAGGCCACCGAGAATCACGATCGCCATCGGCCCCTCCACTTCGCGGCCCGGCTCGCCGCTGCCGATCGCCAGCGGCAACAGGCCCAGCGCGGTGACCAGCGCGGTCATCAGGATCGGCGTCAGCCGCTCGCGCGCGCCGCGCAGCACCGCATAGCGGTTCCAGTGCGCGCCCTCGGCGGTGACCAGATGCTCGTAGTGGGCGATCAAGAGGATGGTGTTGCGCGCGGCGATACCGAACAGCGTGACGAAACCCACCAGCGCGCCGATCGACAGCACGCCGCCGGCGAGCGCCGCCGCGATCACGCCGCCGACCAGCGCGAACGGTACGTTGGCCAGGATCAACGCCACGCTGCGGCGGTCGGGGAAGCTGAGCAGCAACAGCGCAACGATGCCGGCCGCCGCCAGCGCGCTATGCAGCAGCAGCGCGTGCCGTGCCTGTATCGCGCCCTGGGCGGCGCCGCCGAATTCCACGTAGTAGCCGGCCGGCAGTTTGAGCTGCCGTTGCAGCGCCGCCCGCGCACGGGCCACGAAGCCGACCACGTCGGGATCGCTTGGCGTCACCGCCAGCACCAGACGGCGGCGCCCACCTTCGTGCTGGACGCTGGCGCGGCCCTTGACCAGGTCGACCTCGGCCACTTCCGACAGCGGCACGCTCTGTCCGTCGGCCGCCGGCAGCAGCAGCGCACCCACCGCCTCCGGATCGCGCGCGGCGGCGTTGTCCAGCGTGAGCCGGATCGCCACCGGCTGCACGCCGCGGTACACCTCGCCCACGATCACGCCCTGGTGCGCGGCGGCGATGGCGTCGAGCACCTCGGTCATGCGCAGGCCGCGCGCGGACAGCCGGTCAGGATCGGGGACGATGCGCATGGTCGGCACGCCGGGAGAACTGGCCAGCCGCACGCTGCCGGCGCCGTGCACGGTACGCACGATCACCTGCGCCTGCGCGGCCAGCGCGTCGAGCCGGTCGAGATCCTGGCCGTACAGGCTGAGCGTGACCGGCGCGGTTTCGCCGGAGAGCGATTCGCTGATCCGGTCGCCGAGGAAGGTCACCACTTCGGAACTGAGGCCCGGATAGCCGTCGAGCAGCTTGCGTAACGCCGCCTCGATGCGGATCTGCGCATCCGCGGCCAGGCCGGGCTTCAGCTCCACGTGCAGCTCGCCGCGGTTGGGCGGCCAGGTGTCCTGCACCGCCTCGGCACGGCCCATCTGCAGCGACACGCTGGCGACGCCCGGAATGGCCAGCACGCCACGGCTGATCCGTTCGCCGATGCGGTCCATTTCGGCGAGCGAGGCGCCCGAGGGTCCGGTCAGTTGCAGCACGAAATGGCCTTCGCGGAACTCCGGCAGCAACGAGGCGCCGAAGAACGGCAGCGCCGCGACCGCCAGCGCGCCGACGAGCAGCGCAGCCACAAGCAGCGCACGGCCGTGCGGCAGCGCGCGCTCGAGCAGGCGATGCTGCGCGAGCTTCATGCGCTTGAGCCAGCGCGGCTCGCGATGGCGTCGGCCCGGGCGCAGCAGCCACAGGCACAGCGCCGGCGTCACCGTCAGCGCGACCAGCAGCGAGGCGAAGGTCGCCAGCAGGAAGGCGCCGGCCAGCGGCGCGAAGAAGCTGCCCTGCAGGCCCGGCAGCAGCAGGATCGGCACGAACACCAGGCCGACCACCACGGTCGCCAGCACCACCGGCCGGCGTACTTCCAGCGAGGCGGCGAGGATGGTGTCGATGCGCGGCGTGCCATGGCCGGCCACGCGCAGGCGCCGGTCGATGTTCTCCACGTCGATGATCGCGTCGTCCACCACCACGCCCAGCGCCACCGCCAGGCCGCCCAGGGTCATCGTGTTGATGGTCCAGCCGAACCAGCGCAGCGAGAGCACCGCCAGCGCCAGCGACAACGGGATGCTGGCGAAGGAGATCAGCGCGGTGCGCCAGTCCTTCAGGAACAGCACCAGCACGATCAGCACCAGCGCCGCGCCGAAGGCCAATGCGTCGCGCATGTTGGACAGCGCCACCTCGACGAAGGTGGCCGGCCGGTGCAGCGCAGGCACCAGCGTCACGCCCTGCGCCGCGAGCATCGGCTTGAGGTCGTCCAGCGCCTTCTCCACCGCACGGGTGACTTCCAGCGTGTTGCTGCCGTACTGGCTGGTCATCGCGATGAGGATGCCGGGACGCGCGTCGATGCGCGCGTCGCCGAAGGCCGGCGTGGCGCCGACGCCGACGCTGGCGACGTCGGCCAGGGTGACGTTGCGGCCGGCATGGCGGGTCAGCACCGTGCGGCCGAGCTGCGCCGGATCGGTGAGGCCGCCGTCGGCCTCCAGCACCACGCGCTGGGCGGGCGTGTCGATGTAGCCGGCGCCGCGCACGCCGGTGGCGGCCGAGGCGGCCGCGCGCACGTCCTCCAGCGTGAGGCCGTAGGCGGCCAGCCGGTCCGGATGCACGCGCACCTGCCACTCGCGCACGCCGCCGCCGAACACGATGGCGTCGGCGACGCCCGGCACGGCGAGCAGGCGCGGCTTGACCGTCCAGTCGGCCAGGCCGCGCAGCGTGAGCGGGTCGAGCGTGTCGCTGACCAGGCCGAACTTGAGCAGATCCATGGTCGAGGAGGTCATCGGGCTCAGGGACGGCGCCTCCACGCCGGCCGGCAGCTTGGCCGCCGCCTCGGTCACGCGCTCGGCCAGCAACTGGCGGTCGCGGAACGGATCGCTGCCTTCCTTGAACACCACGTCGACCACCGCGAGGCCCTGGATCGACTGCGAGCGCACCGTCTCGACGTTGGTGGCGCCGTTGACCGCATCCTCGATCGGCTGGGTCACGCGCTGCTCGACCTGCAGCGCGGTGAAGCCCGGCGCCTCGACCTGCACGGTGGCCTGCGCCGGCACGAAGTCGGGAAACACGTCGTAGCGAGCGTCGATGAGCCGCTGCACGCCCAGTGCGAGCACCAGCACGGCCAGCAGCACGACCCAGCCGGGCGCGCGCAGCGCGCTGCGGATGATCGCCGCAAGCACGCTCAGTCGTCCGTGGCTTCGGCGCTGCCGGGGGCGGGCGCGGCATCGACCGCGACCAGCGCCTCGGCGCCCTGCACCACCACGCGTTCACCCGGTTTGAACGGTGCGCCGACCAGCCAGCCGGCCGGCGTCATCGCGCGCGGCGTGACCGCACGGCGCTCGAAGCGGGTGGCACCGGCGGCGACGTAGGCCCAGTCCAGGCCGTTCCAGCGCACGATCGCCGCGCGCGGCAGCAGTACGCCATGCACCGGCGCGCCGTCGCCGTGCAACTGCGCGGTGAGCACCATGCCGGGCACCAGTGGACCGGCGCTCGCTTGCAGCAACCAGCCCGCCGCCAGGCCCGAGGTGCTGCGCGGCAGCGGACCGAGCACCCGCGCCGGCAGGTCGGCGCCATGCGGCATCCGCAGGGTCGCCGCGCGCACCTTCAGGGACAGGTCGGGGCGACCCAGCGGCTCGGCCTTGAGCAGCACCTGCGTGCCGTCGACCAGCGCCTCGAGCAGCCTCTCGCGCCGCGTCGCATCCATGCCGGCCAGGTCATCGCCCCATCGGGTGCGCAGCGCGACGCGCGCCTCGCGCAGCCGCGAGCGGTCGGCCACGGCCTGTGCGCGGGCCGCCTCCAGCGCCTTGCGCGAGGCGTTGCCGTCGGCGGCCAGCAGCGCCTGCGTGCGGGCGACCTCGGCGCGCGAGGCATCCGCCGCGGCCTGCGCCGCCTTGAGCTCGTCGATCGCCTTGGCCAGCGGCACCGGATCGAGCACGTCGGCGACCGCGCGCGTGCTCGGCGGCATCTCGCCGGCGGCCAACGTGGTCAGGCGCAGGCCGAGCCGCGACTGCGCTGCGGCATCCAGTTCGGCGGCCGCAGCGCCGCCGGCCAGCGAGGTCAGCAGGCATGCCGCCAGCGCGAGGTAGCGTTTCATGGGCGATCTCCTGCAGCGGGCCAAAGCGCGGCTTCGGCCGGATCCAGCGGCGTGCGCAGTGCGTCCTCGAGCGCGCCTTCGGCCCCCCAGCTGGCGTCGAGCGCGGCAAGCCTGGACTGGTCGGCGGCCAGCTCTGCCAGGCGCGCGTCGAGCATCGCCGTGCGGTCGATCGCGCCCAGCTTGAACGCGCGCTCGGCCTGCTTCCGCCCGCGCTCGGCAGCCTGCTTCCCTGCCCGCGCCGCATCCAGCGCCGGCAGCGCCGCGGCCAGGCGTGCCCGCGCCCCGTCGATGGCGCTGCCGATGTCGGCCTGCACCGCGCGCACATGGGCGGCGGCCGCCTCGCGCCGCGCACGCGCCTCGGCGACCGGGCCCTGGTTCTGGTTGAACACCGGCAGGCTGAGGCTGGCGTTGAAGGTCAGCTTGCGGATGCCGTGGTCGTAGGTGTAGCCCGGCCCCAGCGAAAGCTGCGGATATTGCGCGTGGACCTGCTGGTGCAGCTCGGTCTCGCGGCCGGCGTAGTCGACCAGCGCGCGTTCGAGGTCGGCGCGGGCGAGCAGGGCGTGGTCGGCGAGCGTGTCCAGCCGTGCCGGGGGTGGCGCGGCCGGCCGGTCGAAACCGTCCCAGCGCAGCGGCAGCCCTTCCAGCGCCGCGGCGGGTACGCCGATGGCACGCGCCAGTTGCGCCTGCGCGTTGGCGGCACGCTGCGCCGCGGCGGCCTGGTCGCTGCGCGCCTGCGCCAGCGTCTGCGCGGCCTGCAGGGCGACTTGCGGCGCATCCTCGCCCAGCGCCACGCGCTGGCGCGCGGCCTGTTCCAGTGCACCGGCCGCCGCCACCGTGCGTGCAGCCAGGTCCTGCTGACGTCGCGCGAGCAGCGTTTGCGCCAATGCATCGCGCACGGCACGGCGCACGCTCCACACCTTCTCGGCGTAATCCAGCCGCGCGCCGCGCACGTCCTGGTCGGCCCGTTGCACGCGCAGGCGCCGGCGCAGGCCCCCATCGAGCAGGAAATCGGTGCTCAGGCCCCACAACCAGGGCGCACTGTCGGCTTGTGCCTGGGTGTAGCGCTCCAGCGCCAGGCCCAGGGTCGGGTTGGCACGCGCCCCGGCCGTGTCCACCGCGGCGCTGGCTTCGGCCAGGTGCGCGCGCGCCTCGGCGAGATCGGGATTCAGCACCAGCGCGGCGAGCAGCAGCTCGGCGCGGCCGTAGCTCGCCGGCGGCCACTGGCCATGGTCACCCGCCGGCAACCACGGGCGCAGGCGCGCGGCAAGGGTCGGGTCATCCAGCCGGCGGGCCTGCCACTGCGCGCGCGTCGCCGCCGGATCGACCGGCGCGGGGCGGTAGGTGGCGCAGCCACCGAGCAGCACCGCGCAGGCGGCCAGGCAAAAAAAAGGATGGCGCATGGCGCCATCCTTGCAGAACGTGCTTAGCGCTCTCTAAGGCCACCCGTGCGGATGGCCACGGCGCTCGCGTTGCCCGATCAGGCCCTGGCGCGCTCGCGCTGATCCAGGCGCTGCGCCAGGCGGTCGATGTTCGGCAGCGACAGCAGGTGCGCGTAGATCCAGCCCAGCACGCCCTCCTTGAGGAACTCGTGCGCGGTCTTCTCGTCGAGCTGGCGCAGCTTCTCCTCGTTGACCACGAACAGGCCGTTGAGGTTGATCGCGTTGCCGTCCTTCTCCAGGCGGATGTTGCGCGGCTCGAGCAGCTGGTGCTTGCGCAGCTGGTCCATGAACCAGTGAGTGCGCGTCACGTGCTGCTGGAACTCGCCCAGGAAGCCGACGGCGTTGGCCAGCATCTCGCTGTCGCTGCCGTCTTCCTTGAACAGGCGCTCGCCCTCCTCGCTGCCGAAGCCCTCGTAGGCCTCGTCGAGGAACACGGTGAAATCATCGCCCTCGGCGCCTACCGGCTTCTCCGCGAGGATGAAGGGATAGCGGCGCACGAACGCCGGCACGTAGACGCCCGGCGCCCACTGGCCGTTGTCGTCGACCAGCAGGTTCTCGTTCTGGCGCAGGCCGAGCAGCGCCATCGGGCCGGCATCTTCCATGCTCTGGCCGGCGAACAGGATCGGCACGTCGCGCGCGGCGACCGGGAACTCGGCGCCGGTGAGCGGCACCGAGTGCGCGGCTGCGGCGAACTTCATGCTCGGGATGCCCTTCAGGCGCAGGTCCTTGTGCTGGTTGCGGTTGAGCGGCACCGGGCGCTCGTAGAAAAGTACTTCAGCCACGTCTTGTTACCTCTGCCCCGCCGTGCCGGGGTTGCCACCGATGGCTCCCCCTCCCAAACCCGGCGTCGGGTCGCGAATCCGTGACTATATCAGCGCCCGCGCGCGCGGGCGAATGGCCGTCGACCGGGCCGATCTGCCAAGCGCGTCAAGTGCTTACCACGCGCGGCGCAGCCAAGTTGGGCTATGCTGGGCCGACGAGCGCATCACTGCACCCGCCCTCTGCCGAACCTCATGAACTGGCTGAAGGAACCCGCATGCTGATGGATTTGCCGCGCCGCGACTTGAACGCGACCCGCGTGCTTTCGCTGGACGCCGCCGGCCGGATCCTCGACTGGATCAGCTGGCAGGACGCCGTCTGCCTCTACGTGCGCGAGGCGGTGGCCTGGACCCTGGGCGATCCCTGCCTGACCATCCACGGCGGCCACAACCGCGCCCGCGGCGAACGCAGCAAGCTGGACCTGCACCCCATCGTCGCCAGCACCGGCCACTGCCGCGACCACGCGATCGACCCGGCGCCGGCGCTGACCAACACCGCGCTGTTCGCCCGCGACCGCCACCTTTGCCTCTACTGCGGCAACCAGTTCGCACGCGGCGAGCTGACCCGCGACCACGTCGAGCCGGTCTCGCACGGTGGCAAGGACGAATGGGAGAACGTGGTCAGCGCCTGCCTCGCCTGCAACCTGAAGAAGGCCAACCGCACGCCGCAGCAGGCGCACATGCCGCTGCTGGCGGTGCCCTACCGGCCGAGCTGGGTGGAGCACCTGATCCTGTCCAACCGCAACATCCTGGCCGACCAGATGGAGTTCCTGGTCAACCACCTGCCGCGTGACCGGCGGCGGGCGATGAGCTGAGCGCTACTTTCCTTCGTCCTTGCCGGCCGACTCGTCGGCGTGGTCGGCGCTGGCCTTGGCCAGTTCGCGGTCGATCTCCTTGACTTCCTCGCAGGCTTCCTCCGATTCCGCCTCGCGCCGCACGCGCGGGCCGGCGCGATGGCTCTGGCGGGCCTCTTCCTCCTTGTTGTGGGCCAGCTTGCGGTAGTTCTCGCGGATGCGCTCGAGCGCGTCCTCGTCGAGGTTGTCCACGTCCAGCAGGCTGTTGCGTGCACGGGTGGTGCGGATCAGCTCGTCCAGCTTGATCTGCAGTGCGGCGCTGTCGCGGTTCTGGCTGTTCTGGATCAGGAACACCATCAGGAAGGTGATGATCGTGGTGCCGGTATTGATCACCAGTTGCCAGGTGTCGCCGAAGCCGAACAGCGGCCCCGTGGCTGCCCATACGACGACGATGAGGGCGGCCGTGAGGAAGGCAGCCGGCTTTCCCGAATAACGTGCGGTGGCTTCCGCAAAGCTCCGGAAGGCCGTGGCTAGCTTGGACATGGCGGGCGTCTCCGGCCTTGGACCGCACCCAGCTTGCGAGCGGATTCGTGTGCCGGGTGTGCACGGCGCCCGCCGCCGTTCACGTCGCCGCCCTTGCCCCGCCTTGCGGCTGGTTCAACAATATGCGGATGATCGATCCGTCCCGCTATCCCCACCTGGCCCGTATCGAGGCGCCAGCCGACCTGCGCCGCGTGCCCGACGCCGAGTTGCCCGCCGTCGCCGACGAGCTGCGCCAGTACCTGATCGAATCGGTCGCCAGCTCCGGCGGCCACTTCGGTGCGGGCCTGGGCGTGGTCGAGCTGACCGTGGCGCTGCACCACGAGTTCGAAACCCCGCGCGACCGGCTGGTGTGGGACGTCGGCCACCAGTGCTATCCGCACAAGATCCTCACGGGCCGGCGCGACCGCATCACCACGATCAAGAAGAAGGACGGCCTGGCGCCGTTCCCGCGCCGCGAGGAGAGCGAATACGACACCTTCGGCGTCGGCCATTCCTCCACCTCGATCTCGGCCGCGCTGGGCATGGCCATCGCCGCCCAGCGCAAGGGCGACGACCGCAAGGTGGTGGCGGTGATCGGCGACGGCGCGATGACCGCCGGCATGGCCTTCGAGGCGCTCAACCACGGCGGCGACGTGGAGCCGAACATGCTGGTCGTGCTCAACGACAACGGCATGTCGATCAGCGAGAACGTCGGCGCGATGACCAAGATGATGGCGCGCGCGATGGCCAGCCGCCGGCTCAACGCCGTGCGCGAGCGGGCCAAGAAGGCGATCCCGCGGCAGTCGTTGTTCGGCCGTTTCTTCAAGAACTGGGAGGAGCACGCCAAGGGCATGTTCCTGCCCTCGACGCTGTTCGAGGAACTGGGCTTCCACTACACCGGCCCGATCGACGGCCACGACATCCCGGCGCTGCTGCGCGCGCTGCGCACGGTCAAGAACCTGCCCGGGCCGCAGTTGCTGCACGTGATCACCACCAAGGGCAAGGGCTACGCCCCGGCCGAACAGCAGCAGATCGAATACCACGCGGTCGGCCCGTTCGACCCGGTCGCCGGCGTGGTGAAGAAGGCCGCACCGGCCAAGCCGACCTACACCGATATCTTCGGCGACTGGCTGTGCGACATGGCCGCCGCCGACGAGCGGCTGCTCGGCATCACCCCGGCGATGCGCGAAGGCTCGGGCCTGGTGCGCTTCTCCAAGGAATACCCCAGCCGCTACTTCGACGTCGCCATCGCCGAGCAGCACGCGGTGACGCTCGCGGCCGGCATGGCCTGCGAGGGCGCCAAGCCGGTGGTGGCGATCTACTCCACGTTCCTGCAGCGCGCCTACGACCAGGCGATCCACGACGTGGCGCTGCAGAACCTGGACGTGACCTTCGCGATCGACCGCGCCGGCGTGGTCGGCCCGGACGGGGCCACCCATTCGGGCAGCTTCGACCTGTCGTTCCTGCGCTGCCTGCCGAACATGCTGATCATGGCGCCGGCCGACGAGAACGAGTGCCGCATGATGCTCAGCACCGGCTTCGAGTACGCGGGCCCGGCGGCGATCCGCTACCCGCGCGGCACCGGTCCCGGCGCCGTCGTGCGCCAGGAACTGGACACGCTGCCGATTGGCAGGGCCGAGCTGCGCCGGCGCGGCCGCAACCTCGCGATCCTTTCCTTCGGCGCGATGCTGGCGCCGGCCGGCGTGGTGGCGGCGGAACTCGACGCCACGCTGGTCAACATGCGTTTCGTCAAGCCGCTGGACGAGGCGATGATCCTGGAGCTGGCCAAGACGCACGATGCCTTCGTCACGCTGGAGGACAACGCGGTCGCCGGCGGCGCGGGTTCGGGCGTGGCCGAATGCCTGGCCGCGCACGGCATTGTCAGACCGATCCTGCATCTTGGCCTTCCAGACGTCTATCTGGAGCACGGCAGCCGCGAGGAAGTGCTTTCCATGGCCGGACTGGATCTGCCGGGCATCCGCAACGCCATCCGTGCGCGGTTCCCGCAACTGGCGAATATCGCCGCCAGCGCGGGGTAATCACCAGCCCTGGCACCACGCTTCGATCCTTCCCCCGTTCACGGGGGAAGGTACCCGGAGGGCGGATGGGGGGCGACCTTGCCACGAACCCACCCGGGCATCGGGCCCAAAAGCGCCCCCCTTCCGCCTGTCGGCACCTTCCCCCGCAGTCGCGGGGGAAGGCTCACCAGGTGGCATTGCGTCATGGAGACCGGTCAGGACCGGTTTCGGCCACCGCTGACCCGATCGCGCTGCTCCAGGTCCTGCTCCGTGAACACCTCGCCGTAACCCGACGCTTCAAGCAGACCGCGCGCGGCGCTGCCCTGGTCCCAGCCGTGCTCGAACAGCAGCCAGCCATCCTGGACCAGATGCGCCCGCGCGCCGTCCACGATGCGCCGGATGTCATCCAGCCCGTCGCTGCCGGAAGCCAGTGCACTGGCCGGCTCGTAGCGCAGGTCGCCTTGCTCCAGGTGCGGATCGTCAGCGGCGATGTAGGGCGGATTGGAAACCACCAGATCGAAGCGCTCCTCCGCCAGCGCCGCGAACCAGTCGCTCTCGGCGAATGCGACGTTGCGGATCCCGTTGGCCTCGGCGTTGCGGCGCGCCACTGCGAGCGCAGCCGCGCTGGCGTCGGTGGCGAGCACGCTGGCATGCGGGCACTCGCGTGCGATCGCCAGCGCGATGGCGCCGCTACCGGTGCCCAGGTCCGCCACGCGCGGCGCGCCATCCCGCGCAAGCCTTGCCAGCGCCAGCTCGACCAGCAGCTCGGTTTCCGGCCGCGGGATCAGCGTGGCTGGCGTCACCTCCAGCTCCAGCGTCCAGAAGCCGCGATGGCCGGTGAGGTAGGCCACTGGCTCACCGGCGGCGCGCCGTTCCACCAGCGCGTCGAAGGCCGCAGCGCCCGCGGCGTCCGCCGGTTCGTCGGCGTGCGCGACCAGCCAACTGCGCGGCTTGCCCAGCGCGTGCGCGAGCAGGATGCCCGCCTCGGCGCGGTCGCCCAGGCGCGCGGTGGCGGCGGCCAGCAACTGGCGCACCTCAGGCATCGGGCGGCGCCTCCGCGGCGGTGGGCAGTTGCGGCGGCACGGCGGGCTGCGGCTTGTCGCGGCGCCAGTAGCCGTCGCGCGACCACGCCTCGAAGCCCCAGCGCAGCCATCCGATCAGTGCGTTGGCCAGCCACAGCGCCCAGGCCAGCATGGCCAGTTTGTAAGTCCACAGCGGCAGGCTGAACACGCCCGCCTGCGGCAAGGCACCGGCACTGCGGTCGGCGAACCAGTGCAGTTGCAGGGCGCTGGAGCCCATGCCGGCGATGTGCATGTCCGGCCGCCCCAGCAGGCCGCCGGGCACCGCCGCCACCAGCACGGCGAGCGCGATCGCGGTGAGCAGCACCAGTCCCACCTGCATCAGGTCAAACAGGCCGGCACGCCACGAGGCGGCTGCGATGCGCCCGCGCAGGCCGAGCAGGATCAGCCAGGCCACCACCACGGCGTACGCACTCCAGGCGAAGGCGGAGAAACCGAGGCCCAGCAGCAGCCAGTGGTGGAAGCGCAGCGGCGTGGGCGCGTAGCGCGAGAGCAGCCAGGCCGCGACCAGCAGCACGATCAGTTGCGCCCAGTACAGCACGGCCGGGCCGGCGCCCGTGCCCCAGGTCCACAGCACCCAGCGATCCTGCGGCAGTTGCAGGAACGTATCGAGGTTGGCCGCCGGCGCATGCAGGGCGATGGCCGGCGCGCGCGTGCGCATCCCCGTTCCGCCGGTCTCGCGCAGGCGCAGCTCGTAGCGGTGCGTACCCGGCAGCAAGGGCAGCGCGAGCGAACCATTGCGCACGGCCAGCGGCAGCCGCTCGCCGTCGCGGCTGGCCTGCAGCAGCTCGGCGCCGGCCGGCAGGCCCAGCGCGTGTTCGCCACCGCGGGTGCTGCGCGCCTGCAGCTGCAGGCTGGTTTCGGTGGCGCGCTCGCCGACGGCGCTGCGCGAGTCCACCTTGTCGAATGCCAGCGTGCCACCCGCGACGGCAGCCGGCTGGGTGAGCGTCAGCGTGAGCTGCTCGCCGGGCAGCGGCTGGAAACGCAGCGCGTCGCCGCCGCTTGCCGGCACGCCGCTCGCGTCGACGTGCCACATCGGCGCGGCCTCGACCTCCCACACCTCGGCGCGTTCGGCCAGCGCCGGCGCGGCCAGCCGCAGTTGTGCCGCGCGGTCCAGGCGGCTGGTCCATTCGACGCTGTCGGTGCCCGCGTTGAAGGCGAGCTGGATGCGTCCGTCGCGCACCGGCGCATCGGCGCCCAGCGGGTGTTCGCCCGTCAGCAACGGCAGGGCGACACTGAAACCGCCGGCCTGCGGCGCGATGCGCTCGACCTCGTTCTGCACCGTCCACTCGTTGCCGAGCACCAGCCGTCGGGTCAGTCGCACGTAGGGCGGGAAGTCCTGCGCGGGTGCACCCGCCTGGCCGCCCGCGACGATCCGCTGGCGATCGAAGGCCAGGCTGTCGCCGAGCAGGCGATCGGCGTCCAGTCCATCCGCGGTCCAGCCGTTCGCCTGTACCGTGACGCGCTGCGGTGCCAGGGTGAAGCGCAGGCGCGCGCTGTCGATACCGTCGAGCCGGTAGCGCAGGGCGAGCTCATGCACGCCTGGCTCCAGTCGCAGCCAGAGCTGGTCGTCGTCGCGGCGCGCCAGCACGGCCGGGCGCCCGTCGACGGTCACCGCGACCAGCGGCAGCGTGGTGGCCGGCAGCGGCAGCGCCACCGTGGCACCGGCGTGCGCCTGCAGGGCGAGGTCCAGCGTGTCGCCGGCCAGCACCGCGCGCGCCTGCGGCAGGTTCGCGCAGGAGGGCGAACAGGCCGGCGCCTCGACCAGGCGCTGGCGCAACTGGTCGAGCAGCGGCTCGCTCGGCAGCGCCTGGGCGTGCGATTGCCAGGGCAGCATCGCCAGCGCCAGCAACGCCGCCGACGCCGCGCCCCGCCCGCCCTGCCAGCGCCCGCGCCAGGGCGCCAGCAGCGAAGGCAGCACGCGCGCCAGCAAGCTGGCCAGCAGCGCCACCATCAGCACGCGCAACAGGCTCACCAGCCAGGCGGGTGCGATTACCAGGCGCATGGTCTGCTGCGGCGTGACCGGGCCGGACCAGCCGAGGCGATAGTTGCTGCCGAGACGCCAGGTCGGCGTGCCCGGGCCCGCCTGGACCAGGCTGCGCGCGTCCGTCGCCACATCCATCGAGGACAGCTTCGCGGTACTCACCGACACGCTTCCAAGTGTTTGCGCCTCCTCGGAGACCTGTGGCGCCGCCGCAGGGGGCGCAGGCGGAGGAGCAAGCTCGGGAGGCGGGACGTTGTAGCTCTGCTCCAATCGTCCTGCTTGCAACTCGATACGGAGGGCCTGGGACTCGAGCTGCGGATGCAGCGCGTATTGCAACTGCGCCGCCGCAAACGGCAACGTCCACAGCGCGGCGAGCGCGAACGAGGCCAGGGCGGCGATGTTGGCCGCGCGCCGCAGGCGCTCTTCCGGCAACGCCCGCAGCAGCAGGGCGAGCGCGAGCAGCAAGGCCAGCGTCCAGCGCGGCGTGTCGGCTTCGTGCTGTGCCAGCGCGAGGAAGCCGGCCGCCAGCAAGGCCCACGGCCAGCCCAGCAGACGGCCCGCCAGCAGGGCGATCAACGCCACCCCGAAGACGTCCAGCAGGCTCCATCGCGCCACCCACGAATCGGGCGAGCTGTCCGCACCGGGTGCGCCGAGCAGCCGGTAGCCCGGCGGCAGTTGCAGGGTCGCGTCGATGCGCTCCAGCGGCACGTTCCAGCCGTTCACCGGCAGCGCACCGGCAGAGGGCACGCGCAGGCCGGCATCGAGCCCGAGTTTCTCGCTGCGCACCTCCACGCCGCTCGAGCCGTCCTCGCCGCGGCTGACCAGCAGCGGCTCGCCGTCCTGTGCGGCGCGCTGCAATTGCCAGGGCGCGCCGACTTCCAGCCGCTGGCGGTGCAGCTCGCCTTGCAGGTGGTCGTCCACGCCCAGGCCCTTGCCGTCGAAGTCCAGCCACAGGCGGCGCGACAGGCTCAAGCGGTCGTTGCGCCCTGCCCCGCGCTCGCCCGGTTGCACGGTGAGCGTGGCATGGCCGTCCATCACGAAGGCGGGGAGCTCGCGCCAATCCTCCGGCACGCCGGCCTGCGCCGCGTCGGTGCCCTGGCCTTCGGCGTGGCTGCTGCGCAGGTCGGGGTCGTCGGCGTAGCTCCAGATTTCCTGCCGCGGCCACGGCGCCGGTGGCAGGACGGTCGCGACGCGCGCGAGCGGCGCGTCGGCGCGGGCGTCGAGGGTGACGGTCCAGCGTCCGGGTTTCAGTTGCACGCGCAGGCGGCCGTCGCTTTCCAGTCGCGCCGGCAGTTCGCCGTCCAGCGCTGTGGCGACGAAACCGGACGGCAGCACCGGACCCAGCAACTGTTCACGGGCGCTGCCGGTGACGTCGAAGCGCAGGCGGGTTTCCAGGGTCGCCGGCAGGCCGTCGGCCAGGCGGCGGTCGACGCGCAGCGACAAGGCATCGGCCATGCGCTGGGCGGCGGCGGCCTCGCCGAGGGTCAGTTCGTCACCGTCGCGCTGCAGGCGCGCGACCGGCTTGCCGTCCAGCGTGAGTTCGACCAGGCCGATCGCTTCGGGTACCTGCAGGCGCGCCGGCCGGGCCGACCAGGGCAGCGAGCCTTGCAGACGATGGTCGCCGGGGGACACGCGCACCATCGGCTGGTCGTCGCGCTGCAGCACCACGGCCGGCTGGCCGTCGAGCCGTACCTGTTCCGGCCAGTGGCGCGCATCGCCCGGCAGGGCGATCCAGGCAGGCGCGTCGGCGTGGGTATCGAGGCTGAACTGCCCGCCATCGGCGTCGGCCGCCAGCGTCAATCGGCCGGGCCAGGCGCATTGCCAGGCATCGCCCTGGCCGGGCGCGTGCGCCAGCCGCGGGCAGGCATGCTCCGGCACCTGATGCAGCACCCAGTCCTGCCAGTCGCGCAACGGCGCCGGCACCTGCTGCGCACCCGACGGCGCGGCCAGCAGCAGGCCCATGAGCAACAACCATCCTGATCGAGCACGCATGCCGGTCTCCCCTGTCGCCCCATGGGCGTGCGGACAGTTTAGGGGGGAACGTGGAGGCCGCAGTGCGCCCGAGTCTCCAACCGCAGCAGGATCGGCTCCCTCTCCCCTCCGGGGAGAGGGCTGGGGTGAGGGACACTCTTGCGACGAGGTTGAATGAAGCGAATGCGAAAACAAACTTTTGCAATCAACCTTTCCGCGAGCCCCGGCCCCTCACCCAACCCTCTCCCCGGAGGGGAGAGGGCTCAAAGCAGAGGCTAGAAAGCAAAACGCCGGGCGTTGCCGCCCGGCGTTTTGCTTCAAGCCGAGAACCGCCTCAGTGCAGGATCGCCTGCGGATCCTGCTTGGCCTTCAGCGCGGTGCACAGCAGGGTGTCCTCGGTGGTCTGCGCCAGGCCGCGCTCGGCGCCGGTGACGTCCTTGGCGCGGGTCTTGAAGAACGCCTGCAGGCGGTCGGCCTCGTCCTGCGAGCAGCCGCCGCCGCCCATCAGGCCGGGCAGGCGGCCGCCGGCGAAGCTGCCGGTGCGTGCGACGATGCGATCGTAGTGGCCGACCGCCCACTTCCACATGGCGTCGCGCTGGGCGCGCGTCTCGCGGCTGCCGCGCAGCAGGGCCGCCATCTCGCCGACCTTGACCTGCTTGTCCAGCGCGAAGTTGCGCACCTGCTCGGCCAGGGCCGGGTCTTCGACCGCGCTCAGTCCGGCCAGCATGGCGTTGCGCTGGGCCGGGTCGGAGGTCTTGGGCAGTTCGGCGATCAGCGCATCGACCGCGCTCTTGCCACGCTCCTGCACGGCCACGCCGAGTGCGGTGCCGAGCAGGTCCGGGTCGGCCGCGTCGAGGCTCAGGCGGCCATCGGCCTTGCGCTTGAGCGCGGCGTCACCCTGCTTGACCAGCTCGGCGCGCACCTCCGGCAGCTTCACGTCCAGCGCGAGGAAACCGGCCAGCGTGCTGCGCAGCAGCGAGTCGCCGTCCGGCTCGCCGGCCTTGCGGTGGTAGCCGAGCAGCTCCATGCGCGGCAGGTAGGCGCTCTTGGCCCAGGCATCGAGCGCGGCGCGCTGTGCGTCGGTACGTGCCAGGTTGCGGCTGAGCCACTCGAAGCTGGCGATCGGCGCGGTGGCCACTTCGCGCACGCGCGAGGCGGTCAGCGGCTTGAGCGCGGCAAGCAGGTCGCCTGCGTTGATGTCGCCGTGATGGAAGCTCGCGTCGGCCGCGTCGGCATAGGCCAGTTGCTCGGCGTCGGTGAGATGGCTGATCTGCTCGCCCAGGCGCGCCAGCTCGTCCTTGTTCATGCCGAAGCGGTAGTAGCCGCTGGCATTGGCGTTGGGCATGACCCAGGCGTTGGCGCTGGCGCCGGGCAGCGCAATCGTGCCGGTGGCCTTCTCCAGCAGTTCGCAGTTGACCTTGCTGCCGTCGGCGGTGGCGTAGCGCACGCACACCGGCACGCCCCACACGTGGTTCGCGTTGCCCTTGCTGCCGATCGGCAGGTAGCGGCTCTGGCTCAGCTCGAGCACGGTCTGGCCGCCCTTCTGTTCCAGCCGGGTCTGCACGTAGGGCACGCCGGGCTGGTTGAGGAAGCTCTTGAAGGCCTGCTTGAAGTCCTCGCCCTTGTCGGCGGCCTTGGCGATCGAGTCGACCAGGTCGTCGGCGGTGGCGGTGGAGAACTTGTGGTCCTGGATGTACTGGCGCATGCCCTGCTGGAAGGTCTTCTCGCCGACGTAGCCCTCGAACATGCCGAGCACGCTGGCGCCCTTCTGGTAGGTGATCGAGTCGAACGCGGTCTCGATGTCGCCGTTGCCGGTGATCGGCTGGCGGATCTTGCGCGCGGTGACCAGGCTGTCGTTGTCCATCGCGTACTGCGCGCCGCGCACGCGGTCGAGGTCGGCGCGGTATTCCGGATGCACCTTCATCGTCACCTTCTGCTGCATCCAGGTGGCGAAGGCCTCGTTGAGCCAGATGTCGTTCCACCAGGCGGTGGTGACGGTGTCGCCGGTCCACTGGTGGGCCAGCTCGTGCGCGTTGACGTTGAACGAGCCGCGCACGTACTGCGCCGGGCTGTCCGGATCGAGCAGCAGCAGCCAGTCGCGGAAGGTCACCAGGCCGGCGTTCTCCATCGCGCCGGCGGCGAAGTCCGGCGCGGCGAGCAGGTCGAGCTTGTCCCACGGATAGCCGAAGCCGTAGTAGTCCTCCAGCGTGTGGATGATGCTCGGCGTCTCGGACAGCACGTGCTGCATGCGGTGGCCTTCGCCCTTGGCGGCGATGCCGCGCAGCTGCAGCGGCGTGGCGCGGTAGGCGTCCGGCGAGATGTCCGGGCCGGCGACGATGTCCCACGGGCCGACGCCGAAGGCGACCAGGTAGGTCGGCAGCGGCTTGGTGGTGGAGAAGGTCAGCGTCTTCCAGCCGTCGCCGGCCGGCGCTTCCTTGATCTGCTTGGTGTTGGCGACCGCCTTCTCGTCGTTGGGGATGGTAAGGCTGATGTCGAACGGGGTCTTGAAGTCGGGCTCGTCGAAGCCGGGGAAGGCGTAGCGCGCGCTGATCGGCTCCATCTGCGTCATCGCGTAGGGCACGCCCTCGTGGCTGACCTTGTACAGGCCCTGCAACTGCATGTTGAGCGGCGCGGTGTAGTCGAAGCGCAGGGTCAGTTCCTGCGGCTTGAGCGTGCTGCCGAAGTCGACCCGCACCACGCCTTCCTTCGGCGCGGCCTCGACGTACTTGGCGCTGTGGGTCTTGCCGGCGGCGTCGGTCACGCTGACCCTGGCGACTTTCAGCTCGTTGCCGTGCAGCCAGACGTGGTCGGAAGCCTGCTTGAGGTCGACCTTGATCACGGTGGTGCCGGAGAAATCCTGCTGGCGCGGATCGACCTTGAAGGACAGCGCATAGGATTCCGGCACCGCCCAGCGCGGCAGCTTGCCGTGCGGCACCTGGTCGGCGGTGGCGGCGAAGGCGGCGCCGCAGCAGGCGGCAAGCGCGGTGAGCACGAGGGGTTTGACGAGACGGCGCATGGTGTTTTCCCCAGGGGACTGTGAAGGCAACTTCCGGAAGCTAGGCGGCGCATGACTTGTGACACAGTGCCAAAAGGCATGGGCGGGGGTGCGTGAAGGCGCTCCTGCCGCGCGCGGGGTCGTGAGTGCGTACCCGCGCACGGAACACGGCCACCGACGGAGGGCACCACGCAGGAAAGGGCCTCCCGCAGCATTGTCCAAATCGATGACTGCCCTCACACTCATAGGCATGATCTATCGGAGCGCCCCATGAACCTGCGCGACCTCGCCTACCTCGTCTCGCTGGCCGAGCACCGCCATTTCGGCCGGGCCGCCGAGGCCAGCTTCGTCAGCCAGCCGACCCTCTCCACGCAGATCAAGAAGCTGGAGGACGAGCTGGGCGTGGCGCTGGTCGAGCGCACGCCGCGCAAGGTGCTGCTCACCGAAACGGGGCGTGAGATCGCCCGCCGCGCGCGCGGCGTGCTGGCCGAGGTCGAGGAGATCAAGGCGATCGCCCAGCGCACGCGCGACCCGGAGGCCGGCAAGCTGCGCCTGGGCGTGTTTCCCACGCTCGGCCCCTACCTGCTGCCGCACCTGGTGCCGCGCGTGCGCCAGCGCTTTCCACGGCTGGAGCTGCTGCTGATCGAGGAGAAGACCGAACAGATCGTGCGCATGCTGCGCGAGGGCTCGCTGGACGTGGGCATCCTGGCGCTGCCGATCCACGAGGAAAGCCTGCACGCGGAGTTCCTGTTCGAGGAGCCGTTCGTGCTGGCGGTGCCGGACGACCATCCGCTGGCCCACCGCAAGGCACGCCTGAAGCTCGCGGACCTCTCGGACGAGAGCCTGCTGCTGCTGGAGGACGGCCATTGCCTGCGCGACCAGGCGCTGGAGCTGTGCCAACTGGCCGGCGCCGGCGAGAAAGTGGGTTTCCGCGCCACCAGCCTGGAGACGCTGCGGCAGATGGTCGCCGCCAACGTGGGCATCACCCTGCTGCCGACGCTGGCGATCAAGCCGCCGGTGGCGCGCACCGACAACGTGCAGTTGCTGGAATTTTCCGGCCACGCGCCGAGCCGGCGCATCGCGCTGGTGTGGCGCAAGAGCTCCTCGCTGGGCCCCTTCCTCGAGCGCTTCGCCGACGTGGTGCGCAGCCTGCCGGCCGAGCTGCTCAAGCCCGAGCTGGCCGAACCGGAACGACGCAAGCGCGCCTGACGCGCATCCACAGGGGGAAATACCGATGCGGCGAGTGCTGTGGCTGGCATGGCTGGCGCTGCTCGGCTGGGGCGCGCTCCACTGGTGGCAGCAGCGCCCGCTGCACCCACCGCCGGGCGTGCTGGCGGCCGAGGCGCCCGAGCAGGTCGACCTGGGCGACGGTGCCGTGCTCCAGCGCGCCGACGTCTCCCTGCGCACGCGGGCGCATTTCGCACTGACCGCCCGCGTGCTCTCGCGCGAGGACTACCACTAGGACGCCGGCGCCTCGCTCGCGCCGATGGACCTGGCGCTGGGCTGGGGCCGCATGTCCGACAGCGCGGTGCTCGCGCGCATCGACGTCAGCCAATCGGGCCGCTTCTACTACTGGCACGTGGACAGCTTCCCGATCCCGCGCCGCGAGATCGAAACCTCCAGCGCCAACATGCACCTGATCCCCGCCGACGCGGGCGTGCGCCGCGCGATGGACCGCGTGCGCCGGGGCGAGCTGGTGCACATCGAGGGCTTCCTGGTCGACGCCAGCCGTCCGGACGGCTGGCACTGGCGCAGCTCGCTCACCCGCGACGACACCGGCAACGGCGCCTGCGAGCTGGTGTACGTGGAGGAACTGGAGCCGGTCGCTCCGTAGGGAACGGGAGGAACGGGCGTAGGCTGGCTTCAGCCCACCACCCGGACCTCATGGTGAGCTGAAACCCACCCTGCGCGGCTATTTTTCGCGCCGGGCCAGCGTCGCCATGCGCTGCGCATCGGCCAGCACGCCATGCAGGATGCGCAGCTCGCGCTCGTCCGGCTGCGCGCGCTGGAACAGGCGGCGCAGGCGCAGCATGATCGTGGTCGGCTCGCGGCCCTTGTGGAACTCGATCTCGTCCAAGGTCTGCGCCAGGTGCTCGAAGAAGCGCTCCATCCGCGCCGCGTCGGCCGGCGGCTCGTCGTGTTCCGGCGGCGCCGGCGGCGGTGCCTCGCCGAGCATGGCCAGGCGCTGCTCGTAGGCCATCACCTGCACCGCCTGGGCCAGGTTGAGCGAGCTGTAGTCCTCCACGCTGGGAATGCGCACCATCGCGTGGCAGCGCGCCAGCTCCTCGTTCTCCAGGCCGGTGCGCTCGTTGCCGAACACCAGCGCCACCTGCTCGCCGCGCGCCGCGGCGGCCAGCGCTTGCGCGGCGCCTTCGCGCGGCGTCAGCTCGGGCAGATTCACCCCGCGCCGCCGCGCCGACAGGCCGAGCACGAACGTGGAGCCGGCCAGGCCGTCCACCAGCGCACCATGCACCCCCGCTTCGGCCAATACGCTTACCGCGTTCGCCGCCAGCGCATCGGCCTCGCGGCTGGGAAATTCGGCCGGCGCGACCAACTCCAGCCGCGTGAAGCCCATGGTGCGAATCGCCCGCGCCGCGCTGCCGATGTTGCCCGGGTGCGAAGTACGCACGAGCACGAAGCGGAAGCGGGCGGCAAGGTCGAGGAAGTCGGACATGGGAGCGCGAGATAAAAAGGACGCCATCATAGTCGACCCTGTTGGGGCTCGCTGTTATCCCGCTTCTGGCGAGCTTTTGTCGGCCTTGTCGATTTCGGGCGTACGCAGTGTCCAGCTTCCAATCTGCCGGGCTCGTACAAGAAGAACCAACCCGATGAGCAGCTCAGTGAGGCGCGCTGCAGCCAATGCCCGTCTGCCCAGATCGAGCGAAGCCCACGCGGACTGACCGGTCGCGCCGCTGAGCAATTGCGCGCTTACCCACAGGTCGGCCAGGCCGCACAGTGCGCTCTTGAGCCACCATAGCCCCAACAGTATGCAACCGGCCACGACGAGATCGACCGCCCTCAATCCGTCAACGGCTTCGCGGGGAAGTCCGTGGAAGAAGAGGACCGATAAAGGCCCGGCCGCGAACCAGAGCACGACCGCCAAGGCAAATGCCCCCGCCGCCACAAATGCCAGCGTCTGCGATGCCGCCGGGCCATGCAAGGCCCCGGTATAGATGACGGTAGTGAGCACAGAGATGCAGAGCACAAGCGCCAGAAAGCGCAACCCAACGGCTGCCAGCATACGGATGGACATCCCTTTCTCCTGAATTCAGCCGACCCGTCGGTCGCTGGATCATGCACGAACTGGCGGAAGCCCGCAGCAATGGCTTTGTGTCCACGCCACCGTAGGTTCACGTGCGACCTCTGCTAGAATGCGCGGCCGCACTCCGCTCTTTTCCCAAAGCCGAAGCCATGCCAAGACCCGCCGTCACCATCGCGGCACGTGCCGCGCGCGCCGCAGGCAACGTGATCCTGCGTTACATGAACCGCATCGACGGCCTGCACGTGGTCGAGAAGCAGCGCATGGACTTCGCCTCCGAGGTCGATCGCCTGGCCGAGGCCGAGATCGTCAAGGAGCTGCGCCGCGCCTACCCCGACCACGCGATCCTCGCCGAGGAAGGCGGCGCCAGCGGCAAGAATCCGCTGACCTGGGTGATCGATCCGCTCGATGGCACGCACAACTACCTGCGCGGCATCCCGCACTTCTCCGTCTCGATCGCGCTGGTCGACAAGGGCGTGCCGGTCTACGGCGTAGTGTTCGATCCGCTGCGCGACGAACTGTTCACCGCCAGCAAGGGCGACGGCGCCTACCTCAACGACCGGCGCATCCGCGTCTCCCGCCGCGAGAACCTTGGCGGCGCGATGATCGCGACCGGTTTCCCGTACCGCCAGCGCGAGCACCTGGACGCCCAGTTGGCGATGACCCGCGCCCTACTCGGCCAGGCCGAGGATATCCGCCGCTCGGGCTCGGCCGCGCTGGACCTGGCCTACACCGCCGCCGCGCGCTACGACGGCTACTTCGAGATCGGCCTCAAGCCCTGGGACATGGCGGCCGGCGTGCTGCTGGTGCACGAGGCGGGCGGGCGCTACTGCGATTTCGCCGGCCGCGACGGCCTGCCAGCCAGCGGCAACCTGATCGCCGGCAACCTCCACGTGGCCAAGGCGATGACCGACGCGATCGGCGCGCAGGCCACGCCCTCGCTGCTCAAGGCCTGAGCGGCCACTCGGCGGATCGACGAGGGCGCCCACGGGCGCCCTTCGTTTTTGCACGCCCCACCTGCGCCAGTCGCCTGCCTGGGCAGCAGGCGGACGCTGCTGTAGATCTTTCCAGCGCGGGCGGTTTTTTCCAACCGCCCGACGCAGGACTCCTGCCCGCGACGCAGCTCGCGCTGGCATCCGCATTGCAACGCCCCTGCCCGTCCGAAGGGCCCGCGACGCGTCGCGACGCCCTTGCGGGCGACGGAGCGCCCGTCGCCATCGCGGCACACCGGGTGCCGATGGGCGGACGCGGGTCTTCAAACCCTGCCGGACCCGCTGTTTTCCGCTGGGCGCCGGGATGGCGGCCAGCCGAGCCTTGCGAAGAAAACCGATCGGATGCAGCTACGGAGATAACCCATGAGCCGGCAACAGTCCCCAGGCAGTCAGTCCCCCAGCAACAAGACCCACCACGCCGCCAACGGCACGATCGACGGCGCCCGCGGCAAGCTCAGCGTGCGCGAGGCAGGCCGCAAGGGCGGCCTGCGCGTGCGCGAACTGATCAACCGCGGTCGCCAGGTCGAAGCGCACCAGGGCGAACAACGCCCGCATTGACGGCCCCGCAGCAGGAGAACCCACGATGACCCAGCAAAAGAACCCGGGCAGTCACGGCAAACAGGCCGGCGGCAGCCAGCACGGCAAGGGCGACATGAGCGTGCGCGAAGCCGGCCGCAAGGGCGGCGAGACCGGCGGCCACAAGGGCGGCCAGCGCACACGCGAACTGATCGAGGAAGGCAAACAGGCCGAAGGCCACGGCGACAGCCGCAAGTGATCCACCGCGGCCCGCCGTGGTGGGCCGCATCGACGACGAGGCAGACAATGGCAAAGCACAGCGACAACCAGCACGACAAGGGCGACATGACCGTGCGCGAGGCTGGCCAGAAGGGCGGCCACAAGGGCGGCGAGATCCGCAAGGAACAGCTCGGTCCCGAAGGTTATTCCGAGCTCGGCCACAAGGGCGGCCAGCGCGTGCGCGAACTGATCGAGGAAGGCAAGCAGTCCGAGGGCAAGCACTAGAAGCACGACCGCCGCGCCGATGGCTCGGCGCGGCGGACCGATTCCACGAGCGGAGCCGGGGTTATGGCTTGACCGGCAGGTTGGCCATGATGCTCCAACCGGACGGATAGGTGCTCAGGTACCCGCCACCCGATCCCGGGTAGGCCGCAATGTTCTTCGAGACGAAGCCGCCGGTGCCGCTGTTCATCCACACGTACATGTCGCGCGACGCGCTGGTCCAGAGGATGCCGTCGCCGCGGCTGGAGAACCGGTCGATGGCTGCGATCGAGTATCCCGGCGACACGCCGATGACCCGATATCCGGTCCGGGTGGCACCGTTCATCAGCCAATAGGCGAAGTTGTGGTCGACGTCGTCCATCCAGATCAGGTCTGCGCGCTGGTCGGCATCGATGTGGCCGCTGCCCACCAGTCGCCAGCCCGCCGGGTAACTGAGCGAGCGCGTGCTCTTGAAGCCGCCGTTGCTGGCGGTCGTCCAGATGTACAGGTCGCGCGCCGGGCTGGTCCATGCGATATCGGCCCGGCCATCGCCGTTGAAGTCACCGATTGCGCCGATGTAATACCCCGTCGCGATCGACATGGTCCGGCTGGACGCTACCGTGGTGCCCTGCATGATCCAGTACATGAACTCGTGGGTCGTCGCATTCAGCCATAGCAGGTCGTCGCTGCCGTCACCGTTGAGGTCGCCGGTACCCACGAGCGTCCAGCCGGCGCTGTAGTTGGGACCCTGCACCGACTGGTAGGCGTCGGCGCCATTGTTGATCCAGAAGAACAGGTCGTGCGCTCCGCTCGTCCAGATCAGGTCCGCGCTGCCGCTGCCGTCCAGATCGCCAACGGCGGCGATCCGGTAGCCGGTCGTCCCCGTGCGCGTGTTGGTCTGGGGCAGGAAGTTGGCCGTTTCGAGCATGGTCGTGAACGAGCCGGCGTTGTCCTGCAGCACGATGTCGGCCTGGCGATCACCGTTGAGGTCCATCACTGCACCACTCGCCGCGCTGACGAAGTTGGCCACCACCGGCATGGTCTGGTTGAGCGCCAGGGTCTGGTTCGCGACCGTCGGATCGCCGCAACGGTTGCCGTTGCACAACGTGATGTTCGGATTGGCGAAATAAGGCACAGGCTCCTGGTCGCCGGTCGAATAGGCCATGATCGTCGAGAAGCTGCCCGAGGCGAGCGTCCTGCGCCAGCCGTAGGCATAGCTGAAGGCACCCGGGTCGGGTGCATTCGCCTGGTCGTGGGCCAGGCCCATGTTGTGCCCCAACTCGTGCGCCAGGGTGGTATCCCGGCAGTAGGTATTAGTCGACGGATCCTCGCCATCGCCCACCGTCGAGTAGCCGTAGGGCGCAAAGCCGGTGGTGAACGTCACCTCGTTGGCACCGTTCAGATAGCCGAGGCCGCAGAACCCCCCCTGACCGCTCTGGGTATATGGACGGATCAGGCTGACCAGGTCGGCACCCAGCGCAGCGCGCCGGGCGCGCAACCCCGCCAGCGGGCCGCTGGAGGAAGTGTTGGTCATGTCATTCAACACCTGGCTGTTCGGACCGGTATCCGAGTAGCTCACCGCCATCGTCCCTACCAGCCGGATGTGGTAGTTGACCTTACTGTCGTCGTACGCCTGGTTGGCGACCGCGACGAGATAGCTCAATCGCGTCTGTACGGCCGAAATCGTGCCGTAGCGGGTGACCATGCCCGGCGTATAGGCCAGCAGCACGTCCACCGTGGACGACGCGGCCGCTGTGGCGTTGGCCTGCGGCTGCGCCGCCTGCGCGCCCGGCACGGATGTGCCGGCCTGCGGCGGGCGCGGGGCGATCAGATAATCGCGGCCGGGCGGCTCCTGCGCCGGGCCGCCGGTACCGAGCCTCGCCGCGCTCGCATCCCGCTGCACCATGTAGGTCTTGCCACCACTGGTGACCAGTCGGAACGGCTCGCCCTTCGCGGTCACCAGTGAACCGAAGGTGGCGTCCGGGCCCATGGTGATCACCACGCTGCGCTCGCCACCTGGCACCGACACCTTGCCGATCCAGGTCTCGATGCCTCCCGCCTGCTCGAGCAACCGGACCGTGCGGGCGTAGACCCTGCCCCCGTCTGGCTGTGGCAACCACATGCCACCTTCGGTCACGGCCGCCTGCGGCGCAGAGTGCTCTATCCGCACGGGGTAGTAGCGGTCCGTTCCCTTGATGAAACTCGCCTGGCCCCCGACCAGTGCGAAAGGATCCACCGGGGCGGCGGAAACAGCGCCCGACCCCAGCAACATGGCCAACACCAGCATCCTGTACATGGTTCACTCCTGTCCACAATGTGTGTGCCTCGTTACGCCAGGCACGGTGCGTGGCGCAGAGCATGACCACGGCCGGGTAGCCGTTTTGTGTAAAGCGGGCGGGACCATCGTGGTGGATCGCGTGAAGCGAATGTCTAGTGCATCTCGCGCAGGAACTCGCGCAGGAACGGCACGGTGATACGCCGCTTCGCCGCCAGCGAGGCCTGGTCGAGACGGTCGAGCAGGTCCAGCAGCGCGGCCAGGTCGCGCGCGTAGCGGGCGAACAGCCAGTCGAGCACCGCCTCGTCCAGGCCGATGCCGCGCGCGGCGGCCTGCTCCTTCAGCACGGCGCGACGTTCGGCATCGTCCAGCGGCTTGAGCGCGAACTGCGTGCAGGCGCCCAACCGCGAGCGCAGGTCCGGCAGGCCGACGCCGAGCTGCGCGGGCGCCTTGTCGGCGGCGAACAGCATCGCGCCGCCTTCGGCGCGCATCTGGTTGTACAGGTCGAACAGCGCGTGTTCGGTGGCGCGCTCGCCCGCCAGCACGCCCAGGTCGTCGATCGCCAGCAGCTCGCTGCTGCCTACGCCGCGCAGGGCGCCGATGTGGTCGTGCATGGCAGTGAGCGGCAGGTACTGCACACGCCGGCCGGCCGCGCTCGCGGCCTGGCAGGCGGCCAGCAGCAGGTGGCTGCGGCCGCTGCCGGCCGGGCCGTGCAGGTACACCCAGGGCGCACCCGGGGTCTCGGCCAGCGCCCTCACCGCCGCCAGCGCGGCAGCATTGGCGCCGGCGTGGAAGTGCTCGAAGCGCTGCCGGCGCGGCCAGCGCAGGGCGAGCGGCAACTGCGGGATCATGGCGGGCCGTCGCTTCCGGGGGTGCGCTGCGCGGGAACCGCCGCGCTGCCCTGCGCCGTGCCTTCGGGCGTATCCACCGTCACGTCGACCTCGGCGATCACCGGGTCGTCGTGCCCGGGCTCGGTGTAGAGCTCGCTCATGCGGTAGCGCTCGAGCAGGTAGCGCAGCAGCACCATGATCACCGAAGCCGCCGGCAGCGCCAGCAGCACGCCGAGGAAGCCGAACAGGTAGCCACCGGCGAGCACCGCGAAGATCACCGCCACCGGATGCAGGCCGATCTTGTCGCCGACCAGCTTGGGTACCAGCACGTAGCCTTCCAGCAACTGGCCAATCACGAACACGCCGCAGACCAGCAACGGATGCGCCCAATCGCCGTACTGCACCAGTGCGGCGATGATCGCCGCGCCGAAGCCGACCATGAAACCCAGGTACGGCACGAAGCTGAGCAGGCCGGCGACCATGCCGATCAGCGGACCGACCGACAGCCCCACCAGCGTCAGCGCCACGCCGTAGAAAATGCCCAGCGCCAGCATCACCAGTAACTGGCCGCGCACGAAGGCGCCGAGCACGGCGTCCGACTCGCGTGCCAGATGCGCGACGGTGGGTTGCACCGAGCGCGGCAGCACGCTGTCGATGTAGGCGATCAGCCGGTCCCAGTCGCGCAGCAGATAAAACGCCACCACCGGCACCAGCACCACGTTGGTCAGCCACATCACTGCACCCAGGCTCGAGCGCGAGACGGTGCCCAGCACGGTGGTCGCCACCGCGCCGATCGAGCCGATGTGCGCGCGGATCGCCGCCATCAGCCGGCTGGTGTCGAACGCGTCAGGGTCGAGGCTGAGCTTGCGCTGCACCCAGGGCAGCGCGGTGTTCTGGAACCAGTCGACGTAGCGCGGCAGGTTGTGGATCAGGTTGCCGATCTGGTCGGAGATCAGCGGCACGAGCAACAGCAGCGCGCCGACCAGCAGCAGCACCAGCACGAAGAACACGATGCTCACTGCCCAGGTGCGGTTCATGCCCAGCCGCTCCAGCCGGTCGGCCAGCGGGTCGCCCAGGTAGGCCAGCATGCCGGCGACGGCGAACGGCATCAGCACCGGCGCCAGCAGCCAGATCAGGAAGCCGATCACCAGCACGATCGCGAGCAGCTGCCAGCGGCGGGAAATGTCGTGGGTCACGGAGGGCCTCACTCGGTGGATGCCTTGATGCAGGGGCGCGTACCCGTGCACGAATGTTTGGCGTCCCGGGCGCGCACGGGCGCGCTCCAGCGGGAGATGCGGATCAGTGCAACCACTGCAGGCTGGCATCGGCCCCTGCGTGGGGCGCGCCCTGGATCACCCGGCCGCCCGCCGCCAGGCTGGCGGCCAGCGCCGCGGGTGGCATGCCGGCCTTGATGCCGAGCAGGAAGCCGTCGTTGTCGGCCGCCAGCGTGTTCACCTCGCGCACGGCCGGATTGCCGCGCAGCATTGCCAGCAGGTTGGCGTAAGCCTGCGCCGAATCGACCTTGCCCACCCACAGCTTGCCGCTGCTGATGCTTGCGCCGATGACGTTGAGCTGCGAGCCGAGGCGGTCGGCCATCGCCGTGCCCGCGTCGGTGAGCAGGGCATCGGCGCTGACCGCCTGGTCGCTCCACGAGAGCACCTTGCCGCCGGACACCAGGGTCCAATCCGCGCTGCCGCCCTTCAGGCTGCCGACCAGGATCAGTCCGGTGTGGTAGCGCTGGGTAATCATCGCAAGCGCGGTCGGATCGGCCGCCGCCACCGCCGATGCGTCCGGCAGGTGGGACGGGTCCGGCCAGGCCAGCGCATAGCCGCGCGCCGCGGCCGACTGCGCCAGGGCACCCAGCGCATCCTGGCCCAGCAGGCTGCCGTCGCTGCCGTGCACCAGCGCCAGCACCGGCGGCTTGACGCCCGCGGCCGGCACGCCGATCTGCGCGATCAGCCGGCGCACGGCGCCCGGGTCGAAGTTCACCTGCAGCACGATGCCGGTGCCGGCACGCTGGTACTGGAACTGCTGCACCAGGCCGGGCGCGCCCTTGAGGGCGTCGTCGTAGCCGGGCTTGTCGCGCAGGTCCTGGCCGCCGGCCACGCGCTCGAGCACCTGGCCCAGCGCCGTGGCGAAGGCCGCGTCGCGCTGCGCCTCGCTGGTATCGGTGACCGGCACCACCACCGCGTAGGGCGAGGCCGGCACCGGCGCCGGTACCTGCGCGTGCACTGCGGGAGCGAGGAAACCCAGCAGGAGGAAGGCAGACAGCAGGCGGGGCAGGCGCATGGGCTAAGGCTCGTCCGTGGGGGCTCGGATATCGTGGGAGTCTGCCCAATCCAGCCGGCAGCGTCCATCGACGCCGCACGCAGCAACCCGTTCCCAGCGGATCGAAGTGCCCGCGGAAAGCAGGCCGCGGAAGACGCCAACACGTCGCGTAACGGACCCGCGGCCGGCGCGGGCGGTGGCGTGCTGGTAGAATTGCGCGCTTTCCCCAGGCCGCCCTCCGCCATGTCCGACGCCCTCACCTACCGCGCCGCCGGCGTCGATATCGACGCGGGCAATGCCGTGGTCGAACGCATCAAGCCGCTGGTCAAGCGCACCTTCCGCCCCGAGGTGATGGGCGGGCTGGGCGGTTTCGGCGGGCTGTTCGACCTGGCCGGCCGCTACCGCGAACCGGTGCTGGTGTCCGGCACCGACGGCGTGGGCACCAAGCTCAAGCTCGCCCAGCAGTTGGGCCGGCACGACACGATCGGCATCGACCTGGTCGGCATGTGCGTGAACGACGTGCTGGTGCAGGGTGCCGAGCCGCTGTTCTTCCTGGACTACTTCGCCACCGGCAAGCTGGACGTGGACACCACCGTGGCGGTGGTCGGCGGCATCGCCAAGGGCTGCGAGCTGGCCGGCTGCGCACTGATCGGCGGCGAGACCGCCGAGATGCCGGACATGTATCCGCCGGGCGAGTACGACCTGGCCGGCTTCACGGTGGGCGCCGTGGAGAAGTCGCAGTTGCTCTCCGGCGAGGCCATCGTGAGCGGCGACGCGGTGCTCGGCGTGGCCTCCTCGGGTCCGCATTCGAACGGCTATTCGCTGATCCGCAGGATCGTCGAGCGCGCCGGCAGCCCGATGGACGTCGAGGTCGGCGGCGTGAAGCTGGCCGACGCGCTGATGGCGCCGACCACGATCTACGTCAAGCCGATGCTCGAGCTGCTCAAGAACCAGCCGGTCCACGGCATGGCGCACATCACCGGCGGCGGCCTGAAGGAAAACATCATCCGCGTGGTGCCCGAGGGCCTGGGCCTGGCGCTGCACGCCGACGCCATCGTGCTGCCGCCGGTGTTCGACTGGCTGATGCGCGAGGGCAAGGTGGCGCGCGAGGAAATGTGGCGCACGTTCAACTGCGGCGTGGGTTTCACGGTGATCCTCCCGCGCGACGCGGTCGATGCCGCGGCCGCGCTGCTCGCGAAACATGGGCTGGCCAGCCGCGTCATCGGCGAAGTGGTCAAGGCGCAGGGCGACGAACGCGTCCATATCGGTTGAGGACAGGCCGCGGTTCGCCCGGCGCCGAGACAGACATGCCCCACCCTCTCCGCATCGCCGTCCTCGCCTCCGGGCGCGGCAGCAACCTCGCCGCGCTGCTGGCTGCACGCGAGCGCGGCGAGCTGGCGGCCGAGTTCGTGCTGGTGGCCAGCGACAAGTCCAACGCCGGCGCGCTGCAACTGGCCGCGGACGCGGGCGTTCGCACGCTGGTGCTCGACCCGAAGGCGTACCCGGACCGCCGCGCGTTCGACCTCGACCTGTTCGGCAAGCTCGCCGCGAGCGGCGCCGAACTGATCGTGCTGGCCGGCTTCATGCGCATCCTGGACGGCGAGGCGATCGCGCCCTGGGCCGGGCGCATGCTCAACATCCATCCCTCGCTGCTGCCCAAGTACCGCGGCCTGCACACGCATCGCCGCGCGCTGGAAGCGGGCGACCTGGAGCATGGCGCCAGCGTGCATTTCGTGACGGCCGAGCTCGACGGCGGGCCGGTGGTGGCGCAAGCCATCCTGCCGGTCGCGCCGGGTGATGACGAGCACCGCCTCGCGCAACGCCTGCTGCCGCTGGAACACCGGCTGCTGCCGGCGGTCGTGGCGCTGATCGCCGCAGGCCGCCTGGCCTGGCGCGACGGCGGCCCCTGGTTCGACGGCGCGCCGCTGCCAGCGCCGCTGCGGCTGGGCCCGCATGGTCTGCTTAACGCCTGAACCCCAAGGTTCAGACAGCCGCGGGCACACTCGAACGCATGACCATCCGTCCCCTGTTCCGCTTCACCCTCGCGCTGGCGCTTTCCGCCGTCAGCGGCCTGGTCCTCGCCGCCCCGCCGAAGGCCTTCACCGCCACCTACCGCGTGCTGCGCGACGGCTCGCCGATGGGCGAGGCGACGGTGAGCCTCAAGCCGCTGGGCAACGGCCAGTGGGAATACAGCAAGCATGTGCGCGGCACCTCCGGCCTGGCCGCCATGCTGGGCGCCAATCTCGACGAGGTGTCGCACTTCCGCTGGAAGGGCGATGTGCCCGAGGCGGTCAGTTACGACTACCGGCTGGATGCGGCCATCAAGACGAAGCAGCGCCACGTCATGGTGGACTGGGGCAAGCACCAGGTCACCGTCGACGAGGGCAAGGGCGCGGTGACCTATCCGGCGCAGCCTGGCATGGTCGAGCGCAATACCACCGCGCTGGCGATCGGTCTGGCACTGCGCGACGGGCAGAAGCAGATCGCGCTACCGGTCGCGGTGAAGCAGGAAGTGGAAACGCAACGCTTCAAGGTCACCGGCAAGGAGAAGGTCACCGTGCCGGCCGGCGGCTTCGATGCCGTGCGGGTCGACCGCACCGACGCCGACCGCGGCTTCAGCGCCTGGTATGCGCCGGAGCGTTATCCGTTGCCGGTGAAGCTGTCGCAGAAGGACGGCGGCGACCTGACGATGGAGCTGGTGAGTTTCCGGTAAGTCCACCGTTGAGCCCTCTCCCCTCCGGGGAGAGGGTTGGGTGAGGGGCCGGGGCTCGCGGGAAAGGCAAAGGCGAAAAACAGGGCTCGCTTCGTAGCAGGCCGTGTCGCAAGAGCGCCCCCTCACCCCAGCCCTCTCCCCGGAGGGGAGAGGGAGCAAAGACTGGCTCGCTCCGTAGCAAGTTCGCAAGAGCGCTGCGAGGCCTCTCCCCAGAAGTGAGGAAACAGAAGCCTCAGTTCGGCAGGCGGCGGATCTTCGCCCCCAGCACGCCGAGCTTCTCCTCGATGTTCTCGTAGCCGCGGTCGATGTGGTACACGCGGTCGACCACGGTGTCGCCATGCGCCACCAGGCCGGCCAGCACCAGGCAGGCCGAGGCGCGCAGGTCGGTGGCCATGATCGGGGCGCCACTCATGTAGTCCACACCCTGGATGATCGCGGTGTTGCCTTCCAGGCGGATGTCCGCGCCCAGGCGCTTGAGCTCCTGCGCGTGCATGAAGCGGTTCTCGAACACCGTCTCGGTGATCACGCCCACGCCCTCGGCCACGCAGTTGAGCGCGGTGAACTGCGCCTGCATGTCGGTTGGAAAGGCCGGGTACGGCGCGGTGACGATGTTGACCGCCTTCGGCCGGCGCCCGCCCATGTCCAGCTCGATCCAGTCCGGCCCGGTGCAGATGTGCGCGCCGGCCTCGTCCAGCTTGGCCAGCACGGCGTCCAGGGTGTCGGCGCGGGCGCCGCGGGCGCGCACCTTGCCGCCGGTCATCGCCGCACCGACCAGGAAGGTGCCGGTCTCGATGCGGTCGGGCAACACCTCGTATTCGGCGCCGTCGAGGCGATCGACGCCGTGGATCACCAGCGTGGCCGTGCCGATGCCCTCGATCCGCGCGCCCATCGCCACCAGGCAATGGGCCAGGTCGACCACCTCCGGCTCCTGCGCCGCGTTCTCGATCACCGTAGTGCCTTCGGCCAGCGTGGCAGCCATCAGGATGTTCTCGGTGCCGGTGACGGTGACCATGTCCATGGCGATGCGCGCGCCTTTCAGGCGCTTGGCCTTCGCGCGGATGTAGCCGTTCTCCACGGTCACCTCGGCGCCCAGCGCCTGCAGGCCGCGGATGTGCTGGTCGACCGGGCGCGAGCCGATCGCGCAGCCGCCGGGCAGCGACACCTCCGCTTCGCCGAAGCGCGCCACCAGCGGCCCGAGCACCAGGATCGAGGCGCGCATCGTGCGCACCAGGTCGTACGGCGCCACGTGGCTTTCGATGGTGCGCGGGTCGACGTGCATCTTCATGCGGTCGTCCAGCACCAGGTTGACGCCCATGCGGCCGAGCAGTTCGATGAAGGTGGTCACGTCGTGCAGGTGCGGCACGTTGGAGATCGTCACCGGGCCGTCGGCCAGCAGGCAGGCGGCCAGGATCGGCAGCACGGCGTTCTTGGCGCCGGAAATGGCGACTTCGCCGTGGAGCGGCTCGCCGCCGCTGATCAGGATCTTGGCCATGAATGTCCTTCGTGGAATGCAGGAAGCCGGCGCAGTCTCAACGGCGCGCCGCGGCTTCCTCGGGAGTCAGCGTCTTCAGCGCCAGCGCATGGATCGCCCCGCCCATCAGCTCGCCCAGCGTGCCGTACACCATGCGGTGGCGCGCCAGCGGCAGCTTGCCGGCGAACTGGCTGGCCACCACGGTGGCTTCGAAGTGCACGCCGTCGTCGCCGCTGACCTGCGCGGTCGCGCCGGGCAGGCCGGTTTCGATCAGTGCCTGGATGCGGGCAGGGTCCATCGGAGGGTCCATCGGTGGCGCGCGGCGGTGCGGGATTCCCAACGCTTGATGAATCCGGTGCGCGGCCATATGACGTTAAAATGCGGATATGCCATGGTAATGGAAATCCCATGGCGCAGAAATGCCAACGGCTTCCCGCTGCCCACGAGACCCCATGAACGCACGCATCGCCCCGCCCGCCGCCAACCTCGATCCGGACGCCATCGCCCGCAGCGCACGCACGGTGATCGCCACCGAGGCGGCCGCGATCCGCGCGCTGGAGCCGCGCGTGGACGCCGACTTCGTGCAGGCCTGCCGGCTGATCCTGGCCTGCCGCGGGCGCCTGGTGGTCACCGGCATGGGCAAGTCCGGCCACGTCGGGCGCAAGATCGCCGCCACCCTGGCCTCCACCGGCACGCCATCGTTCTTCGTGCATCCGGGCGAGGCCAGCCACGGCGACCTGGGGATGATCCAGCCCGACGACGTGGTGCTCGCGCTGTCCAATTCCGGCGAGACCGACGAACTGCTGTTCATCCTGCCGGTGATCAAGCGCCAGGGCATTCCGCTGATCGCCATCACCGGCAACCCGAAGTCCTCGCTGGCGCACCAGGCCGACGTGCACCTGGACGCGAGCATCTCCAGCGAAGCCTGTCCGCTGGGCCTGGCGCCCACCGCCAGCACCACCGCGGCGCTGGTGATGGGCGACGCGCTGGCCATCGCGCTGCTCGAGGCGCGCGGCTTCACCGCCGAGGATTTCGCCCGTTCGCACCCGGCCGGCAGTCTCGGTCGCCGGTTGCTGCTGCACATCAGCGACATCATGCACACCGGCGAGGGCGTGCCGATGGTGGCGCCCGACGCCAGCCTCACCGAGGCGCTGATGGAGATGACCCGCAAGCATCTGGGCATGACCGCCGTGGTCGATGCGGAGCGGCGCCTGCTCGGCGTGTTCACCGACGGCGACCTGCGCCGCGCGCTGGACGACGAGGAGGTCAACCTGCGCGGCGCCAACGTCGAGGCGCTGATGACGCGCGGCCCCAAGACGATCACCTCGGACAAGCTGGCCATCGAAGCGGCGCAGCTGATGGAAAAGCACCAGATCCATGCCTTGCTGGTGGTCGACGAGCAGCAGCGCGTGGTCGGCGCCCTGAACATCCACGATCTGCTGCGCGCAAGGGTCGTCTGATTTGTCTCGACAAATCGGACAAATCAGGCAAGGTCGCTTTTGACGTTCTTCCACGACAGTTCCGAACCGTGCCCACTTCTTCCTACCTCGCCAACTTGCCCGCCGACCTGATCGCCCGCGCCACCGGCATTCGCCTGGTGGTGTTCGACGTGGACGGCACGCTCACCGACGGGCGCCTCTACTACGGCGAGGACGGTCGCGAGACCAAGGTGTTCTTCGTGCAGGACGGCCTGGGCCTGAAGCGCCTGCAGGTACACGGCGTGCAGGTGGCCATCATCAGCGCGCGGATCAGCCACCCGGTCGCGCTGCGCGCGGAGGAACTGGGCATCACGCACGTCTACCAGGGCCAGGGCGACAAGCGCGCCTGCCTGATGGAGCTGCTCGACGCATTGAAGCTCGCCCCCGAGCAGGTCGCCTTCGTCGGCGACGACCTGCCCGACCTGCCGGCCATGCGCGTGGTCGGCCTGGCGGTGGCGGTCGCCAACGCCCATCCGTGGGTGGTCGAGCAGGCGCACTGGACCACCGCCCGCGCCGGCGGCCAGGGCGGCGCACGCGAGGTGTGCGACCTGATCCTGCATGCGCAGGGCAAGGCCGGCAACGAGAAGGAGCGCTGGCGGTGAGGGAATGGCTGCGCGACCGCCGTCTGGCGGCGGCCATCGTCGTGGTCGCGCTGCTGGCTGGCGCCACCCAGTTGCTGCTGTGGTGGATCGGGCCGGCGCCGAAGGCCAACCCGTTCGTCGGACCGCCTCGTTCGGGCTACACGCTCACCGACTTCAAGCTCGTCCAGTACGGCACCGATGGCCTGCCCAGCTTCCTGATCGATGCACCGCGGCTGGAGCGGCGCGAGGGCGACGAGTCGCTGTACATCAACGCGCCCGATTTCCGCCTGCCCTCCAACCAGGCGGCGGTGCCCGATTGGCTCGGCCGCTCGCTGTACGGCTGGGTCAACCGCGACGGCACGCTGCTCAAGCTGCAGGGGCCGGTGCACATGGAACGAGCAGCGTTCGATGACACGCCGCGGACGACACTCGACACCTCCGAGGTCACGGCCTGGCCCAAGCAGAACCGCCTGGAGACCGCCGCCCCGGCGCAGTTGGTGCAGGGCGGCACTAGAATTCACGGCGTCGGCATGCGTGCCGACCTCAACGACAAACACCTGGAGCTGCTCGATGACGTCCATGCCACGTTCCCGCCTCGCCAGCGTGCGCGCTAGCTGCGCGCTGGCCCTGCTGGGCCTGCTCGTGCTGGCGCCGGCGCAGGCCAAGAAGACCGACCGCGACCAGCCGATGAACGTGGACGCGTCGCATTTCGATGGTTTCCAGAAACCCAACAGCGTGAGCACGCTGACCGGCAACGTGGTCATCACCCAGGGGTCGCTCAAGGCGACCGCCGACCACGGCAAGGTGTACTTCGACGCCAATAGCGAGATCAGCCGCGTGGTGCTGACCGGCAGCCCGGCGCACCTGCAGCAGTTGGACGACAACGGCAACCTGATGCAGGGCGAGGCGGCCACCATCGACTACCAGGTCACCAAGGACTTTGCGGTGCTGCAGGGTCATGCCTCGATCACCCAGCAAGGCCGCGGCGAAGCGCACGGCGACCGGCTCACCTACAACACGCAGACCAGCGAAATGACCGGCGACAGCGGCGGCGACGGCCGCGTGCACATGACCTTCAAGCCCAAGCCCAAGCCGGCTGCGACGGCTGCGCCGGCCGGCAGCGCCGCAGCGCCCGCCGGCAACGCAACGGCACCGGCCAGCAGCAGTCCGGCGCCGGCCACCAGCGCGTCGGCGCCCGCCCCCGCCACCAGCGCCGGGCATCCCTGACCGATGCTCGCTGCCGAAGGCCTGCAGAAACGCTACCGCTCGCGCCAGGTCGTGCGCGATTTCGGTTTTTCCATCCGCCAGGGCGAAGTGGTCGGCCTGCTCGGCCCCAACGGCGCCGGCAAGACCACCTGTTTCTACATGGTGGTGGGCCTGATCGAGGCCGATGGCGGCACCATCCGCCTCGACCGCCAGGACATCACCGGCCTGCCCATGCACGCCCGCGCGCGGATGGGTATCGGCTACCTGCCGCAGGAAGCCTCGGTGTTCCGCCGGCTCAGCGTGGCCGACAACATCATGGCGGTGCTGGAATTGCGCGAGGGTCTGGACGCGCGCCAGCGCAACGAGCAGCTGGAAGGCCTGCTGGACGAGCTGAAGATCGCGCACATCGCCGACCAGAAGGGCATCAGCCTTTCCGGCGGCGAGCGCCGACGCGTGGAGATCGCCCGCGCGCTGGCCGCGCAACCGCGCTACATGCTGCTGGACGAACCGTTCGCCGGCGTCGACCCGATCTCGGTCGGCGAGATCCAGCGCATCGTGCGGCACCTGAAGGAACGCGGCATCGGCGTGCTGATCACCGACCACAATGTCCGCGAGACGCTCGGCATCTGCGACCGCGCCTACATCCTGAACGACGGCGAGGTGCTCTCGCGCGGCACCCCCGCGCACATCCTCGCCGACGAAAAGGTGCGCGAGGTCTACCTGGGGCGCGAATTCAAGCTGTGACGCGGCGCCGGCGAATGCCGGCCACGACTATGGTCGCGTCACAGCCAGCGGGGTAGGATGACCCGCACGTTCCTCCCCAACGGCTGGCATGAAACCCGGACTGCAGTTCCGCCTCAACCAACAGCTCACCCTGACGCCGCAGTTGCAGCAGGCGATCCGGCTGTTGCAGCTCTCGCAGCTGGAGCTCGAGGCCGAACTGCGCCAGATCGCCGAGGGCAACCCGCTGCTGGAGTTCGAGGAGGAAGCCACTCCGGGCGAGGCCGAGGAAGAAAGCTTCACGGCCGCACCGGCCGAGGCGGCCACGGTCGACCATGACGTCGACGACGGCGCCGACTGGAGCGAGCCCGATGCGCCGGCCGAAGCGCCGATCGACTTCTCGCTCAGCGGCAGCGCCAGCGGCGCCGGCAGCCGCGGCGAAGAGGATTTCGAGCCGCAGAACGCCGCGCCCGAGACGCTGCAGGAACACCTGCTGTGGCAACTCAACCTGACGCCGCTGAACACCCGCCAGCGGCTCATCGCCACCATCATCATCGACGCGCTCAACGCTGACGGCTACCTCGCCGAGGGCCTCGACGGCGTGCTCGCCGCGCTGCCGGCCGACCTGGACGCCAGCGTCGAGGAAGTCGAGACGGTGCGCCGCCAGTTGCAGCGCTTCGATCCGACCGGCATCGCCAGCCTGGACCTGCGCGACTGTCTGCGCGTGCAGCTGGAACAGTTCGACGCTTCCACGCCGCATCGCGAGCTGGCGATGCAGATCGTCGCCGGCGAACTGGAACTGCTCGCCCGCAACGACGTCGCCAGGCTCGCGCGCAAGCTGCGCGCCAGCGAGGAGGACGTCGCCGCCGCCGCGCTGTTGATTCGCAGCCTCGACCCGCGCCCCGGCGCCGCACTGGATGCCACCCCGGTGGAGTACGTCGCGCCCGACGTCTACGCCTACAAGGAAGGCACGCGCTGGAAGGTCAGCCTCAACCCCGACTGCCAGCCGCGGCTGGGCCTCAACCAGCACTACTGCAGCCTGATCGCGCAGGCGCGCGGCGAGGACGCCAGCTGGATGCGCGGCCAGTTGCAGGAGGCGCGCTGGCTGATCAAGAGCCTCGAATCGCGCGCCGAGACGCTGCTGAAGGTCGCCGACGCCATCGTGCGCCGGCAGAGCGCCTTCCTCGACTACGGCCCCGAGGCGATGCACCCGCTGGTGCTGCGCGAGGTCGCCGAGGAGGTCGGCATGCACGAATCGACCATCTCGCGCGTGACCACGCGCAAATACATCCACACGCCGCGCGGCACCTACGAGTTGAAGTACTTCTTCTCCAGCGGCGTTTCCACCGAAGACGGCGGCGGCGCCTCGGCCACCGCCATCCAGGCCATGATCAAGAAGCTCATCGACGCCGAGGACACACGCAAGCCGCTGTCCGACCAGGCACTGGCCGAGGAGCTCAACCGCAAGGGCATCCAGGTGGCCCGCCGCACCGTGGCCAAGTACCGCGAGGCCCTGCGCATCCCCAGTTCCAGCGAGCGCCAGCGCGCCGGCTGAACAGGAGGACTTGGAACCGGCCAGAACGCTCCCATAGGAATGAGAGACCGGCGTGCCGCAAGACCACCGGCATGCTGACCCCGCCGCCCCACGGCGGCCTGTACCAGAGGAGGCGAACCATGCAGTTCCAACTCACCGGCCAGCAGATCGAAGTCACCCCCGCCCTGCGTGCACATGCCACGTCACGGCTCGATCGCCTGACCCGCCTCGACGAGAAATGCACCGGCCTGAGCATGGTGCTGTCGCTGGACAAGCTGCAGCACTGTGCCGATGCGACCCTGACCACCAATGGCGCCGCCCTGCACGCCGCGGCGTGCGGGGCCGACATGTACGCCTCCATCGACATGGTGTTCGACAAGCTGGCCGCGCAGCTGCGCCGCCACCGCGACAAGGTGACCGACAAGCACCCGCAGGAGGCGCGCGACGCGCGGCAGTTCGGCTGAACGGCCTGCATCCGGACGAAAGGGACCCGCCCTCGTGGCGGGTCTTTTTTGTCCGGAGCACAAGCTTTCGCGGGCCAAAGTGCCATGCCAGTCCCCGAGCCTTTCCCCGCGAACGCTGGGAGGTGCCGACAGTCGGATGAGGGCGCTTTTGGGCGCGATACCCGGGTGGGCCTTTCGCACGGCTTCATTCCCCATCTGCCCTTCGGGCACCTTCCCCCGTCAACGGGGGAAGGATCAAAAGTGCAGCGCCACGTCCCCGAGCTTCCCCTCGCGACCGCCGGGGAAGGATCAAAGGCGCAGCGCCACGTCCCCGAGCCTTCCCCCGCGACCGCCGGGGAAGGATCAAGGGCGCAGCGCCACGTCCCCGAGCCTTCCCCCGCGACCGCGGGGGAAGGTGCCGACAGGCGGATGGGGGCGCCCCTGCGACACCCGCTCATCCCGCCCCGTCCCGCATAGCTGGCACAATGCCACCCGTTGCCCGCCGGCAGGAAACACAGGCCTTGGAACGTCTCACCGCACGACAACTCTTCGACGGCGTCCATGAACGCATGGGGTTGCGCTGGGTTTCGGGCATGCGCGGCGAAGGACGCGTGATCGAGCCGGGCGCCACCGCCACCCGCCGTCCGTCGCTGATCGGCTACCTGAACGTGATCTACCCCAACAAGGTGCAGATCATCGGCACCGAGGAGCTCAACTGGCTCGACGGCCTGGACTCGCGCCAGCGCTGGGAGGCGATGCACAAGATCGCCGCCTACCAGCCGGTGGCGCTGATCGTGACCAAGGACCAGACCATCCCCTCCGATCTGCGCGAGGTGGCGGAGGAAACCCACACGCCGCTGTGGATCAGCGCCAAGCGCGGCCACGAGCTGCTGACCTGGATGCAGTACCACCTGGCGCGCCTGCTGGCGCCGCGCAGCACCCTGCACGGCGTGTTCCTGGAGGTGTTCTCCATCGGCGTGCTGATCACCGGCGAATCGGGTTCGGGCAAGAGCGAGCTGGCGCTGGAGCTGATCAGCCGCGGCCACCGCCTGGTCGCCGACGACGCCACCGAGTTCACCCTGATCGCGCCGGACGTGATCGACGGCACCTGCCCCGAGCTGCTGCAGGACCTGCTCGAAGTGCGCGGTCTGGGCGTGCTCAACGTGCGCGAGATGTTCGGCCACACCGCGGTCAAGCATTCCAAATACCTGCGCCTGGTGGTGCACCTGAAAACCCTGCGCGAAGGCGAGGACATCGACGCGATGACCCGCCTGACCGGCGACACCAGCCATCGCGAGATCCTCGAGGTATCCGTGCCGATGATCACCATCCCGGTGGCCCCTGGCCGCAACCTGGCGGTACTGGTGGAAGCGGCGGTGCGCCACCATATGCTCAAGAGCAAGGGCATCGATCCCGCGCAGACCTTCATCGACCGCCAGGCGCACCAGATGCGCCGGCTTCCGCCATGGTGAGCCCAGTGAACCCCCACGAGCCCGCGCCGCCCAGCAGCCTCAACGACCCGAACGCCGTGCATTTGGTGGTGCTCACCGGCATGTCCGGCGGCGGCAAGACGGTCGCGCTGCGCGCGCTGGAGGACCTGGAGTTCTACTGCGTCGACAACCTGCCCAGCGGCCTGCTGCCGCAACTGGTGCAGTCGGTGATGCAGAACGGCGGCGGGCGGCGGCGTCGCATCGCAGTGGGCGTGGACGTACGCAACCGCGGCGAGGACTTCGCCCACATGCCGCTGGTGCTCTCGGAACTCGCTGCCGCCGGCGTGCACGTGCATCTGGTGTTCCTGGACTGCCGCGACGAGGTGCTGATCAAGCGCTATTCGGAGACCCGCCGCCGCCATCCGCTCGCGCTGCGCGGCGTCTCGCTGGCCGATGCCATCGCGGAGGAGCGCCGCCTGCTGCGTCCGCTGGTCGGCATCGCGGAAAAGGTGATCGATTCGAGCGAGCTCAACGTGCACCAGTTGCGCCGGCTGATCGCCACCGGCTACGCAGCGGCCACCGAAGGCCTCACGCTGATGTTCCAGTCCTTCGCCTTCCGCCGCGGGCTGCCGCTGGATTCCGACTTCGTGTTCGACGCACGCTGCCTGCCCAATCCGCACTGGCAGCCCGAGCTGCGTCCGCTCTCGGGCAAGGACGCGCCGGTGCGCGAATTCCTCGAGGCCGAACCGATGGTCGGCGAGTACTTCGCCGACACCGCCCGCTGGCTCGATGCCTGGCTGCCGCGCTTCGAACAGGACGACCGCAGCTACGTCACCATCTCGGTCGGCTGCACCGGCGGACGGCACCGCTCGGTGTACCTGGTCGAGCGCCTGGCCGCGCACTACCGCGCCAGGCGCGAAGGCGTGCTGACCTTCCATCGTGAACTCGAATGATGGCCATCTTCCCTCCCTCCCGTGGAGCGCGGCCATGAGCGTCGGCGTCCTCCTGATGACCCACGAGGCGGTCGGCAAGGCACTGATCTCCGCCGCCCACCACGTCATGCCCAAGCTTCCCTTGAAGGTCGAGGCGGTGGAGGTGCCGGCGCACGCCGACCCGGACGTGATGCGCACACTCACCGCCCACCACGCGCGCGAGCTCGACCAGGGCGACGGCGTGCTGGTGCTGGCCGACCTCTACGGCGCCACGCCCTGCAACATCGGCCTGTCGCTCGCGGCGCTCGGCGTGCGGTTGCGTTGTGTGTCCGGGCTCAACCTTCCGATGCTGCTGCGCGTGCTCAACTACGCCGAGAAGCCCTTGGACGAACTGGCACAGGTGGCCGCCCATGGTGGCCGCGGGGGAATCTTCATCGACCATGCTTGAACAGGAAATCACCGTCTCCAACAAGCTCGGCCTGCACGCGCGCGCCTCGGCCAAGCTGGTGCAGCTGGTGCAGGGCTTCAAATCCACCGTGTGGCTGGTCAGCAAGGGCCGCGAGGTCAACGCGCAGAGCATCATGGGCGTGATGATGCTTTCGGCCGGCATCGGCACGCCGCTCACCGTGCGCGCCGACGGCCCCGACGAGGTGCAGGCACTCACCGCCGTCATCGCGCTGTTCGAGCGCAAGTTCGACGAGGGCGCATAAGGTGAGAGCGGGGAACGGCGAAAGGGGAGCGGGGAACGTGCGGGACCGCGCAAGCGGGACCGCCTTCGCTTCGGCCGCTACGTGCAGATGCCTGGCTGGGTGCCGCACGCCGCATGTTCCCCGTTCCCCGTTCCCCGTTCCCGGTGGCCGCGGAGCCGCCCCATGAGGCAACTGCTGCCCGGCACCGCCGCCTCCAAGGGCATGGCCCTGGGCCGCGCGCGGCTGGTGCAGCCGAGCCGCTACCTGGTCGACACCCGGCCGCTGGCCGAGGACGAGGTCGAGGGCGAACTGGAAAACCTCCACCGCGCGCTCGACACCGCTCGGCAGGAGCTGCACGAGTTGCGCGGCCGCCTGCACGGCGCGCTCGCCCGCGAGGTCAACGAGTTCATCGACGCGCACAGCCTGCTGCTGGACGACAAGGAGCTGCTGCGCGGCCTGGACGACCTGATCCGCGTTGGCCACTACCGCGCCGGCGTGGCTCTCAAGAAGCAGCGCGACCGCCTGGCCAAGGTGTTCGAGGCGATGGACGATCCGTACCTGCGCAGCCGCCGCGAGGACGTCGATCAGGTCATCAACCGGGTGATCTCCGCGCTGCAGCGCCAGACCAGCCGCGAGGAACGCAAGCTCGCCGCGCGCGTGGGCGAGATCCTGGTCGCCGACACCATCGCGCCGGCCGACATGGCGCACCTGGTCGGCAACGGGCTGCTGGGCGTGGTGGCGAGCTCGGGCAGCCCCTATTCGCACAGCGCGATCCTGGCGCGCAGCCTGGACCTGCCGATGCTGGTCGGCACGCGCGACGCGCTGGCCACCATCCATGACGACGACCTGATCCTGCTCGACGCCGAGCGCGCCGAGACCATCGTCCACCCGACCGCCCAGGACCTGGCCCGCTATCGCGCCTGGCAGCGCGAGGCCGCGGCCGAGGGCCGGCGCCTGGCCAAGCTCGCCAACGCGCCCACGCGTACCCGCGACGGCGTGCCGGTCAAGCTGTTCGCCAACGCCGAGACCGCCACCGACATCGCCATGGCGCGCGCCCGCGGCGCCGATGGCGTGGGCCTGTACCGCACCGAGTTCCTATTCCTCAAGCACAAGGGGCTGCCCTCGGAAGACGAGCAGTTCAACGCCTACCGCGACCTGGTGCTCGGCATGGGCGGCCTGCCGGTCACCATCCGCACGCTCGACCTCGGCGCCGACAAGGCCGACGCCGCGGGCCTGGCCCTGCGCGGCGAGGACAACCCGGCGCTGGGCGTGCGCGGCGTGCGCCTGTCGCTGCGTTATCCGGCGGTGTTCACCACGCAGATCCGCGCCATCCTGCGCGCCGCCTGTTACGGCCCGGTGCGCGTGCTGGTGCCGATGGTCACCCAGCCGGACGAACTGATCGCCGTGCGCACGCTGTTCAAGCTGGCGCGCGAGGATCTCAAGCACGAGAACGTCGACCTGCCCGAGAAGCTGCCGCTGGGCGCGATGGTCGAAGTGCCCGCCGCCGCGCTCAACGTGCGCGCGCTGCTGGAGCACGCCGACTTCCTCGCCATCGGCACCAACGACCTGGCCCAGTACGTGCTCGCCGCCGACCGCGGCAACGACGGCCTGGAGAACATCTACAACCCGCTGCAGCCGGCGCTGCTGCGCCTGATCGCCTACGTCATCGCCGCCGGCCGCCGCGCCGGCAAGCCGGTGAGCCTGTGCGGCGAGATCGGCGGCGACGTCGGCTTCACCGCCCTGCTGCTGGCGCTGGGCCTGTGCGAATACAGCATGCACCCCAGCCAGATCCTGCACGTGCGCGACCGCCTCGCCACCCTCGACCACGCCGCCCTGCGCCGCCAGGCAACGCGCCTGCTCCGTGCGCACACGCACGAAGAGGTGGAGGCTTTGCTGGCGCAGCTCGCCGACGGGGCATGATCGATTCATGAGCGGGCAACTGCTCGCGAAGCGGAGCCCTGCTACGGCCCGCAAGCTTATCCATCGAGCGGATCTGCCCTGCCTGCCGGTTTGGTGGATGGTCCCAGCCGAAGCATGCGATCCGCGTCCATGACTATTCCCACGACGCATCTTGAACCGGGCCAGACGGAGACTTCCACGTACCGCTTTTGAGGGCGCGTGATGTAGGCACGGGAACCGTACCGCGTCCATGTCCAACCGGCCAGTTCCATGAGCTTCCGCCGAAGGGCAGCTTCATCGACACAACCAGGCGCATCCACTCCGAGCGTCGTACGGACGACCCGCCGTGTGCCGGCGGGCGTGTCTTCGACTTCAAACGTGACCTTTGTGTCGTAGCCGTCGGAGGTCCGGTAAGCCTGTGGGCTTATGTACCAGCCAAGGCGCGGTGGGGTGGCTACGAGATTGCCGCCCAGTATTTCACTGATGGTTTCGGTAGAAGCTGGCAAGGATGAAGTGATGGCCTGCACGAGCGCAGCCAGATCACTTTTCACATGCCTCTGTGCGTGTCCCGGCGGTGCGGCCAGCGAGAGCGGCGCGATCAGGAGCAGTAATCCACGGGTACTCACGGATCCCTCCGGTCCTCCCAAGGGGCGACCAAGCTGTTTGGCTTGGCCATCGACCCGATGTTGCGCTGAGCAAACCTCCCAGGGAACCGCCGTTCCGTCGCTTCCGGTTCTTCAGAATAGACAAAAAGGCCCTCGATACTGAGGGCCTTTCCGGTCGCGTCCATAGAGGTGTTCCTCAGAACGGAATGTCGTCGTCGTCGAAGCCGCCGCCGCTTTCGGCCGGCGCGGGCGCGTTCTGGCGCGGGGCGTTGCCGTAGTCGTTGCCGCCGCCGCGGGACTGGCCGCCGCCGTAGTTGCCGCCACCCTGGCGCTGGCCGCCCTGCGGGCGCTCGCGGAAGCCGCCGCCGCCGCCACCACCGCCGCCGCCACCTTCACCGCCCATGCCGCCGAGCATCTGCATGTCGCTGGCGACGATGTCGGTGGAGTATTTCTCCACGCCGTTCTTGTCGGTGTACTTGTCGGTGCGCAGGGAGCCTTCGATGTAGACCTGGCGGCCCTTCTTCAGGTACTCGCCGGCGATCTCGGCCAGCTTGCCGAACAGCTTCACGCGGTGCCACTCGGTGCGTTCCTGGCGTTCGCCGGACTGCTTGTCGGTCCACTGCTCGGAGGTGGCCACGCTGAGGCTGCACACGGCGGTGCCGCCGCCGGTGTAGCGGACCTCCGGGTCGGCGCCCAGGTTGCCGACGATGATGACCTTGTTGATGCCGCGTGCCATGGGGTTTCCTCGCTTTGCTGGCGGCCGGCGCGCGCGCCCGCCTCGTCATGAGATTCCCGCCGGCGGGCCGGCGGGGCGGCCCCTATCATACCGACCCTCCCCTTCCCGCGCGCCGGGGGACGCGTGCGCTTTTGCCGGCTGATCCGGCAAGTGGCGCCCCCATCCGCCTGTCGGCACCTTCCCCCGCGTCCGCGGGGGAAGGCCCAGCCAGGTGGCCTGAACGTGCCCTCTCACACCGCCGGCGAAGCCCCGGAAGGCACGGGCGCCGCGACAGGCATCCGCTCGACCGCGTGCCCGGCCGCCACCCAGGCATCCAGTCCGCCGCGCAGCGGACGCACCTGGCGGTAGCCCTGCATCTTCAGCAACTGCGCGGCGCGGGCGGCGGAAAACTCGTTGGGGCAGTTGCAGTAGAGCACCAGCTCGCGCTCGCGCGGCACGCCGGCCAGCAGCACGTCGAGGGCGAGCGGGTCGAAGGCGAGCGCGCCGGGTATCGCGCGGTCGTCGAGCTCGCGCGAGCCGGCGGCGCGCACGTCGAACACCAGCGGCGGGCGCGCCGAGCGCAGCGCCTGCGCCAGTTCGTCCACCTCGATCCGCGCCATGCGCAGCGCCACCAGCAGGCGCCGGCGCTGCCACCACTTGAACAGGATATAGGCCGCCAGCAGCGCACCCAGCAGCTCGACCGCCAGCGTGCCGGTGCCCTCGAACGCGGCCAGCACGTGTTCCACGCCGTCGGCGAACACAAAGCCCAGCGCTACCGCTGCGCCTGCCCAGAGCAGCGAGCCCAGCGCGTCGAACAACAGGAACACGCGCGGCGGCAAGCCGATCGCACCGACCAGCGGCGGCGCCACGGTGGACAGTCCCGGCACGAACTTGGCCACCAGCAGCACCGGCGCGCGCCAGCGCTGGAAGCGCAGTTCCGACTGCTTGACGCAGGAATCGGGCGAAAGCGAGATGCGGCAGAGTGTGCGCATCACGCCGGCGCCGTAGCGTCGACCGGCCGCGTACCAGGCAAAATCGCTGAGCAGGCAGCCGGCCAGCGCCACCAGCAGCACGCCCCACAGCGGCAGCCGCCCGGCGGCGGACAGCGCGCCAGCCACCACCAGCGTGGGCACGGCGGGCAGCGGCAGCCCGGCCTGCTCGACCAGGACGTTGAGGAAGACCAGCAGCAGGCCGTATTCGGCGATCAGCGCGACGATCTGGTGGGCCACGGGCAGGCTCGCGTGGGGTGGATGCCGCCGCACATGGGGGCGGCATCCGCGCAACGCAATGCCGTCAGGCCGCCTGTTCGGCCAGGCCGCGCGCGGCGATGCGGCGGGCGCCGAACGCCACCAGCGGCAGCCACAGCAGCGTGGCCGCCGCCGCGCACAGGAATACGCCGCTCACGCCCAGTCGGCCCAATGCGATGCCGCCGATGGCGCCGCCGACGAAGGCGCCGATGAACTGGCTGGTCGAGTACGCGCCCATCGCCGCGCCGCGCAGGTGCGCCGGCGCGAGCCGCGAGACCAGGCTCGGCAGCGCGGCTTCCAGCAGGTTGAACGCCGAGAAGAACGCCGCCGCCGACACGCCCAGCCACGCCAGGTGCCCGCCCGACTGCGTGAAACCCACCAGCGAAAGGCCGATCGCCGCCACGCACACCAGCACGATGCGCAGGCTCTGGCCGATCTCCTTCATGCGGTGCAGCGCGGCACCCATCACCAAGGCGGCGATCACCATCACCGGCAGGTACAGCTCCCAGTGCCGCTCGACCGGCAGGTGCAGCCGGTCGGCCAGCAGCAGCGGCAGGCCGACGAAGCTCGCCGTCAGCAGCAGGTGCAGGAAGAACACCGAACCGTTGAGCACCAGCAGCCGGCCGTCGCGCAGCATCGCCAGCACGCCGCCCAGGTTCGCCGCGGCGGGCGCCCGGGCGCGCTCGGGCGTGGGCACGATCAGCCACAGCAGCACCAGCGACGCCAGCGCCAGCACCGAGGTGGCGCCGAACAGTCCGGGCAGGCCGGCGACCGCTTCCAGCGGCGGCCCCAGGATCAGCGCCAGCAGGAAGGCCACGCCGATCGACACGCCGATGATGCCCATCACCTTGCCGCGCTGGTCCTCGCGGGTGAGGTCGGCGGCCAGCGCGGTGCCGGCGCCGGCCACCGCGCCCATGCCCTGCAGCGCGCGGCCGACGACGATCCCGAGCAAGGTGTGCGACATCGCCGCGACCAGCCCGCCGACCGCGAAGATCAGCAGGCCGAGGGTGATCGCCGGCTTGCGCCCGACCCGGTCCGACAGCAGCCCCAGCGGGATCTGCAGCAGCACCTGGCCCAGTCCGTACACGCCCAGCGCCAGGCCGATCAGCAAGCCGCTGGCGTCGGGCATCTGCTTCGCGTAGAGCGAGAACACCGGCATGATCAGGAACAGCCCGAACAGGCGCAGGCTGATCACGCAGGCCAGGGTCAGCGCGCTGCGGCGCTCGAGGGGCGAGAGCTTGCTCACCGGGACGGGGACGGGCGTGAGGTCATCGGCCCATTATAGGGAGCCGCTTCCCGGCCCGATTGCGGCGCCATGTCGCGCCGCCGCACCGAACCGGGCAGGCCCTATAATCGCCCGTCTCGCCACCCGGACACCCATGCACCCGATGCCCGCCGACGCCAGCCGAACCGCCGACTTCGCCGCCGTGCGCGAGCTGGCCGCCGCCGACATGCAGCGCGTGGACGCGCTGATCCGCGCGCGGCTGGCCTCGGACGTGGTGCTGATCAACCAAATCGCCGACCACATCGTCGCCGGCGGCGGCAAGCGCCTGCGCCCGATGCTGCACGTGCTGGCCGCCGGCGCGGCCGGCTATGCGGGCGCACAGCACGTCAAGCTGGCTGCGGTGATCGAGTTCATCCACACCTCGACCCTGCTGCACGACGACGTGGTCGACGAGTCCGACCTGCGCCGCGGCCGCAAGACCGCCAACGCGCTGTGGGGCAACGCCGCCAGCGTGCTGGTCGGCGATTTCCTCTACTCGCGCTCGTTCCAGCTGATGGTCGAGCTGGACGACATGCGCGTGATGCGCATCCTGGCCGACACCACCAACACCATCGCCGAGGGCGAGGTGCTGCAGCTGCTCAACATCGGCAATGCCGACGTGGACGAAGCGGCCTACCTGGCGGTGATCGAGCGCAAGACCGCGGTGCTGTTCGCCGCTGCCACCGAGCTGGGCGGATTGCTGGGCGGCCTGCCGGACGACCAGGTAGCCGCGCTGCGCCGCTACGGCATGGAGCTGGGCTACGCCTTCCAGATCGCCGACGACCTGCTCGACTACACCAGCGACGCCGACACGCTCGGCAAGAACATCGGCGACGACCTGGCCGAGGGCAAGCCGACCCTGCCGGTGATCTACGCGCTCAGGCAGGCCACGCCGGACGAGGCGCAGGCGATGCGCCAGGCGATCGAGCACGGCGACCTCAGCGCGCTGGACCGCGTGCTCGCCACGATCCGCCGCAGCGGCGCGCTGGAGCGCACGCACGAGCGCGCGGTGGCGCACGCCGATGCCGCGCGTGAGGCGCTCGCCGCCCTGCCCGCCTCGCCCTACCGCGACGCGCTGGATGCCCTGGCCGCCTACGCGGTCGAGCGCAGCGCCTGAGAAGCATGCGCGGCGCGCAGCTGACCGCTTCAGCGGGCAGCGCCGTGCATCCCGGTCGTTCCGTGGACCGCCGATGAAACCGTGGCGGTGGCTGACCTTGCGCATCGGCAGGCTGGCCGTGCTGCCGGCCCTGTTCCTGCTGCTGCCGCTTGCGCTGTCCGCCACCGCGGCACCTCCGCCGTCGGACTGGTCGCGCTGGGACAGTCCCACGTTCGCCCACCTGACCGTTCGCGCGGGTCTGCCGCACGCCACCACCACCGCCTTCGCGCAGGACCGCGACGGACTGATGTGGATCGGCACCTTCGGCGGGCTGGTGCGCTACGACGGCTACCGCGTGCAGGTGTTCCGCCAGTCCGGTGACGGCGGCCTGCCCGACAACTACATCCGCGCGCTGCGGGCGGCGGCGGACGGCAGCCTGATCGTCGGCACCTCGGCCGGCGGGCTGGCGCGCTTCGATCCGCGCGACAACCGCTTCTCGACCTACGACGCCTCACCCGTACACGGCACTGGTCCGCACATCCTCACCCTGGCGCCGGACGGCGACGGCGGCTTCTGGGTGGGCGGGCAGAACGGGCTGAGCCATCTGCGCGCCAGCCTGCGCACGATCGAGCGCCCGCCGGCCGACGCCGGCCTGCCTCGGGACGCGGCCGTGTTCGCGGTGCTGGCCGACCGCCGCGGCAACCTCTGGATCGGCAGCGCGCAGGGCCTGTACCTGCGCCGGGCCGGCGCGACGCGGTTTGCGCGTTTCGACAGTGACGATCATGCCGCCGCACCGGTGCTGGCCGAAGACATCTGGGCATTGCGCGAAGACGCCGCCGGCCGGCTGTGGGTCGGCAGCGGCACCCGCGGCGTGGCGGTGATCGACCGTCAGGGCCGCGCGCGCGTGCCGTCGGGACTGGATGGCGATGCGCCGGCGATCCAGCATCGCACCGTCCGCGACATCCTGGCAGCGCCGGACGGACGGCTGTGGATCGCCACCGACGGCGTCGGCATCACCGTCTACGATCCGGCCAACGGCGGCCTGGAAACGCTGCATCACGACAACGCGCGGCCGGCTTCGCTGGGCGGCAACATCGTGCGCGCGCTGTTCCTGGACCGCTCCAGCGGCCTGTGGGCGGCCACCGAGATCGACGCCTCGCGCTGCGACACGCGCCCGACCATCGTGCATACGCTCGATGGCCTGGCGCTGTCCGGCGGCCACGACGCCGCCTTCGACGAGAACGTGCGCAGCGTCTATGCCGACGGCGGCGGGGCGGTCTGGCTGGGCTTCAACCGCGGCCGCCTGGCCCGGGTCGATCCACGCAGCGGACAGGTCCGCATGCTGACCCTGGACGGCGCGCAGCAGGACCAGGACGTGCGCGCGATCGACGCGCTGGCCGACGGCCGCATCGTCGCCGGCGCGCGCGGGCTGGTGACGATCGATCCGGTGTCGCTGGCGGTACGTTCCTGGCCGGTGGCGGACCTCGACACGCGCCCGATCCTGGCGCTGCGCGCCTGGCGCGACGAGTTGCTGGTCGGCACCTACAACGGCCTCTACCGCATCGACCACGCCGGGCGCGTCACGCACTACCTGCACGTGCCCGGCAACGCGCACAGCCTGGTCGACAACCAGGTGCGCAACATCGCCGTGCTTTCCGACGGCAGCGTGTGGATCGCCACCAGCGGCGGCATTGGCATCCTCCGTCCTGGCGCGCACGGCTTCGAGAACCTCGCCCACACCGAGGGCGATCCGCACAGCCTGCCGCAGAACTACGCCGGCTCGGTGGTCGAGCTGGACGGGCGCATCTGGGTCGGCACCTACGGCGGGCTCGCCTCCACGCCGGCCGCGCCGCCCGGCTCGGACGGCTACCGCTTCGAGGTGCTGCGCGGCAGCGATGGCCTGGGCAGCGACAACGTCGCCAGCGTGCTGGCCGACCGCCTGGGCCGGCTGTGGATCGCCACCGCCAACGGCCTGGCAGTCTACGAGCCGGCGACCGGCCGGATCCGTTCGCTGGGCGAGCGCGACGGCCTGAGCGCGCGCTTCTACAACCACCGCACTGCGGCCGTGGGACCTTCCGGCGCATTGCTGTTCGGCGGCCTCGGCGGGTTGACCGTGATCGACCCGGCACCGCAGGCGCGCCTAGCGCAAGCGGTTGCGCCGCTGGTGGTGACCACGGCCCAGCGCGACGGCGCTCCGTCGCCCTACGCGGCGCTACCCACCGCGAGCCGCCCCCTGCACCTGGAGAACGTGCACGCGCTGCGGCTGGGCTTCGCCCTGCTCGACTACACCGCCAGCGCCGACGTGCGCTACCGCTACCGGCTGGAGGGCTTCGACGCGCAATGGACGGAACTCGATCCCGGCACCCCACCCGCCGCCGCGTTCACCAACCTGCCCGGTGGCAGTTATCGGCTGCAGTTGCAGGCAGACATTCCCGGCCTGCACGCGCGCACGGTGCGCGCCGTGGTCCCGGTCGAGGTGCGTGGCCGCTGGTATGAGCTGGGCTGGGCGCGCGTGGCGCTGGCCTTGCTGGCCGTCGCGCTGGTCTACCTGCTGGTGCGGCTGCGCACGCGCTACCTGCTGGCCCGCGCCGACCGGCTCGCGCGGCTGGTGCAGGAGCGCACGCGCGAGCTGCAGGAGGCCAACGACCGGCTCAACCGGCTGGCCAGCATCGACGAGCTGACCGGCCTGCTCAACCGCCGCGAACTGATGCGCCAGCTCGAGCTCGCGCACGAGGCTGCGCAACGCACGGGTGCGCCGCTGTCGATCCTGATGCTCGACCTGGACGCCTTCAAGGCGCTCAACGACACCCACGGCCACCAGGCCGGCGACGATGCCCTGCGCGGCGTCGCCGCGCGCGTCGCCGCGTTGTGCCGCAAGGACGACCGGCTCGGCCGCTACGGCGGCGAGGAGCTGATGGTGGTGATGCAGGGCGCCGACCTGGCCACGGCTGCGCAACGCGCCGAAGCGATCCGCCAGGCGATCGAGACGATGGAAGTGGATCACGGCGCGCATCGCCTGCGCCTGACCGCCAGCATCGGCGCCGCCCAGCTCAAGCCGGGCGAGCGCACGCATGAGCTGATCGCCCGCGCCGACGCGCGGCTCTACCGGGCCAAGCGGGAAGGACGCAACCGCGTGGCCGCCACGTGAGCCGCGACGGCACGATCGACTGCAACCACCGGCGCGAACCGGTCGGGAGATCAGGGGCGGTTCGCGAAAGCCGCGTCCAGCCAGTCGTGCATCATGCGGTAGCTGCGCGCGGCGGCACGGGCGTCGTACTTGCAGCCGGGCGAGTTCTCGTCGCTTTCGGTGAAGCAGTGCACTGCGTTGCCGAGCACCACGAACTGCCAGTCGGCGTCGCTGGCGCGCATCTCGTCCATGAACGCGTCGGCGTCAGGCATGGTGCCCTTGTCGTCGGCGCCGTTCATGGCCAGCACGCGCGCCTTGAAGCGGTCCGGCTGCGCGGCCTTGCCGGCGGCCAGGGCGCCGTGGAACGACACCACCGCCGCCACGTCGGCGCCGCTGCGTGCCAGGTCCAGCACCGCCGAGCCGCCGAAGCAGAAGCCGATCGCTGCGAGCCTGCCGGTGTCCAGCGGCGCCTTGCCGGCCTGCGCCTTGAGCTGGGCCAGCGCCAGGTTCACGCGATGGCGCATCAGCTCCCGGTCGGCGTAGAGCGGCTGCACCGCCGCCTTGGCCTGGGCGTCGCTGGTCGGGCGCACACCCTGGCCGTACATGTCGGTCAGCAGGATCACGTATTGCTTGCCGGCGATCATCTCGGCCTTCCTGATCGCCGCGTCGTTGACGCCGTACCAGTTGGGCACCATCACCAGGCCGGGTCGCCTGGCCGCGCTGGCATCGTCGTAGACCAACACGCTGTGGAAGCGGGTGCCGTTGTCGGTCCACTCCACCGATCGATGCACCATCTTCGCCGACGCGGCGAAGGCCAGGGGGAGCGAAAGCAGGGCGAACAGGATGCGACGCATGGCGACGGCTCCGGGGTTTGGGTTGGCGCTCCGCACCGGGGTCCGCGGCGTCCGGCCGTCGGTTGGGATCAGCGGCCGGCGGCGTGGGCGGCAAGCCGGCGCTTGAGCGGCGCCAGGCGATCGACCAGGCGCACGCCCAGCGCACGCGCGGCGACCAGCGGCGGCGCCTGCCAGGCGTAGATGCGGCCCAGCGCATCGAAGCTCCACGCATCCAGCGTGTCGGCGCTGCGCCGGCGGCGCGCGTAGCGGCGCAGCACGTGCGGTGCCGCGATGTCGCGGCCGGCCTCGCGTGCGGCCAGCAGCGTGTCGCGCAGCTCGACCACGTCGCGCAATCCGAGGTTCACGCCCTGCCCGGCCAGCGGATGCACCGTGTGCGCCGCATCGCCGAGCAGCACCAGCCGCTCGGCCTGGTAGCGGTCGGCCAGTTGCAGCTTCAGCGGGAAGGCGGCGCGGCGGGTGGTCGAGCGCACCGGCCCGAGTTGGAAGTCGCTGGCCACGCCGAGCTCGGCGCAGAAGGCGGCATCGTCCAGCGCCAGCACGCGTTGCGCCTCGGCCTCGGGCAGCGACCACACGATCGAGCTGCGCCCGTCCGCCAGCGGCAGCAGCGCCAGCGGTCCGCCGGGCAGGAAGCGCTGCCAGGCGGTGTGCTGGTGCGGCCGTTCGGTGGCCACGTGCGCGACCACCCCGCGCTGGCCGTAGTCGCGGCCGTGCGTGTCCAGCCCGGCCAGCCGGCGCAGCGGCGAGCCGGCGCCGTCGGCGGCGACCAGCAGGCGTGCCGACAGGCTGGCGGCGTCGCCCGCTTCCAGTTCCAGCACCACGCGGTCCTCGCGCGCCTCGTAGCCGGTCACCTGTGCCGGGCAGAGCCGCTGCACCCCGGCGGCCTCGAGCGCCTGCCACAGCGTCCACTGCACCAGGTTGTTCTCGACGATCCAGCCGAGCCAGGCGTGGCCCTCGGCGGTGGCATCGAAGTCGACCGTGGCGTCGGTGCGCGCGTCCCACACGTGCATCCGCGCATAGGAGGCGGCGCGGCTTTCGCGGATGGACGTCCAGACGTCCAGGTCGTGCAAAAGCGCGATCGACGAAGCCGCCAGCCCGACCACGCGCAGGTCGACTTCGTCATCCACGCGCCAGGGCGCCGGTGGCCGGGCCTCCAGCAAGGCGGTGGCAAAGCCGGCGCGCGCCAGCGCCAGCGCCGCGGCGGCGCCGACCATGCCGCCGCCGACCACCGCCACGTCGAGCAGCGGCGCGCGGCGGCGCGATTCCGAACGGGGTGCGTCGAAACGAGGCGTGTTCATGGCGCGCGCTCCAGCACGGCGCGCGGCGGCTCGCCGCGGAAACCCATGCCGCGACGGAGCACGGCGTCCTTGAGCGACGGCACGCGGTCGCAGGCAAGCAGGGCCAGCGAGCGCAGCGGGCCCAGCCACGGCTGCGGCAGACAGGCCAGTTGCACCAGGCCATGGCTCATCGCCATGGTGCCTTCGCGGTCGGGCGCGCGGCGCGCGGCGTAGGCGGCGAGCAGGCGTTCGTCGCCGGGATCGGCCGCGGCGGCAACCAGTTCGGCCAGCGTCAGCGCGTCTCGCAGGCCCAGGTTGAAGCCCTGCGCGCCGATCGGGTGCACGGTCTGCGCCGCGTTGCCGACCAGCACCGCGCGGGAGGCGATGAGACGGTTGGCAGCCACGCGCTGGATCGCATAGGGAAAGCGCTTGCCGGGACGGCGCAGCCGGCCCAGTCGCCAGCCGAAGCGGCGCTGCGCCAGCGCCAGGTAGTCGGCATCGTCCATCGCCGCCACCGCCTCGGCCTGCGCGGCCGGCACGGTGAGCACCAGCCCGCAACGGCGGTCGGCCAGCGGCAACAGGGCGACCGGACCCTCGTCGCTGAAGCGCTCGTAGGCGCGATGGTCGTGCGCTCGTTCGGGCGTGACCGTGCAGACGAACAGCGTCTGGCCGTAGTCGTAGGTGTCGGCGCCGATCCCCAGTCGGTCGCGCACGAAGGAAGCGGTTCCATCGGCACCGACCAGCAGCGGCGTATCGATCTCGCGGACGCCTTCGGCGCTGCGCACCGTCGCGCGCCAGCCGCCGGCGAACGGTTCGAGCGCTTCCAGCCGGGCGGGGGCGAGACGCTGGAGCTGCGTGCATTCCTGCAGCCGGCGCAACAGCGCGCCACCGAGTTCGCGCGCCGGCAGGGTCCAGCCCAGCGCATCGACGCCCGCCTCGCGTGCCTCCAACCGCACACTGCCGAACTCGCCGGCGCGGCTGACGTGGATGTGCTTGATCGGCGTGGCCCCTGCACGCGCGTGCGTCCATACGCCGATCGCGTCCAGTCCGTTGAGCGTGGCGCGCGCCAGCGCCAGGTTGCGCTCGTCGTAGCTCGGCTGGGCATCGGCGCGCGGCGCGGCCGCCTCGACCAGCATCGCATCGACGCCGGCGGCATCCAGCGCGATCGCCAGGCTGGCGCCGACCAGGCCGCCGCCGACGATCAGCACAGGCCCGCGTGGATTGGGGGGGACAGTCATGCCGCGGATGATACGGCCGAACACACGGGCCTCGCATGGGCCGGACAGGCTTCGGCTAAACTAATCCGCCTTATCCACGCCGCCTGCATACGGAGCACCCTCATGGCTATGACGCGAACCCAGCGCCTCGGCATTTTCCTGGCACTCGCCCTGGTGATGGCCGTTACCCGCGGCGCAGTGCACCTGCATCATTTCGAGGCGCTGCCGGACGCGTCCTGGGGCGTGTTCTTCCTGGCCGGCTTCTGGCTGCGCGGCGCAGGGCGCTGGGCCTTCCCGCTGCTGATGGGCGAGGCCGTGCTGGTCGACTACCTGGTGATCACCGGCCAGGGCCTTTCCTTCTGGAGCCACTACTGCGTGTCGCCGGCGTACTGGTTCCTGGTCGCCGCCTACGGCGCGCTGTGGCTGGGCGGCAGCTGGCTGGCCCGCCGCCAGGCCGGCATGAAGCTTTCCACCGCGGGTCTGGCCGTGGCCGCGCTGCTGATCAGCGAGGCGGTCTGCTTCGTGGTCTCCAACGGCAGCTTCTACTGGCTGAGCGACAGCGTGCCGGCGCCGCGCAGCATGGCTGCGTGGTTCGCCAACATGGGCGACTGGTACCTGCCGTTCCTGCAGGTCACCGCGCTGTACGTCGGCCTAGGCGCCGTGCTGCACGTGCTGGCGACCCAGCTGACCCGCGCACTGGCGCACGCCGGCCAGGCGCACTGATGGGCAACCGCCTGTCGAAGATCTACACGCGCACCGGCGACGACGGCAGCACCGGGCTGGGCGACGGCTCGCGCGTGCCGAAGGATTCGGCCCGCGTGGCCGCCTACGGTACGGTGGACGAACTCAACAGCACGATCGGCATGGTGCTCGCCTGTGAAGACGTGCCGGCGGAGGTGCGCGAGGCGCTGACCCAGGTGCAGCACGAGCTGTTCGACCTCGGCGGCGAGCTGTGCATCCCCGGCATGGCGATGGTCCAGGACGCCGACATCACGCGGCTGGAATCGGTACTCGACGGCTTCAACGAGCCGTTGCCGCCGCTGAAGGATTTCATCCTTCCCGGCGGCGGCATGGCGGCCGCCTGCGGTCACCTGGCGCGCACGGTGTGCCGCCGCGCCGAACGCGAGGTGATCGCACTGGCCCGCGAGGAAGCCGTGCGTCCGCAGGCCCAGCGTTATCTCAACCGGCTGTCCGACCTGCTGTTCGTGATCTGCCGCGTGCTGGCGCGCGCCGGCGGCCACGGCGAGGTGATCTGGCAGCACGAGCGGCGCCCGCGCGGCTGAGGATCCGGCCATGCTGCGGCTCTACACCCACCCGGCCTGCCTGCAGCACGATCCCGGCCCCGGCCACCCCGAATCCCCCGCGCGCCTGCACGCCGTGCTGGCGGCGCTCGACCGCGACCGCTTCGCCGCGCTGGACCGCATCGAGGCCCCGCGTGCCAGCATCGAGGCGCTCGAGCGCGTGCACGACGCCACGTACGTGGCACGCATCCTCGCCAGCGCACCGGGCGAGGGTCGGGCCCGGCTCGACGAAGACACCCTGATGTCGCCCGCCTCGGCCGAGGCCGCGCTGCGTGCCGCCGGCGCGGTGGTCGCGGCGGTCGATGCCGTGCTCGACGAGCGTGCCAGTTGCGCGTTCTGCGCCGTGCGTCCGCCGGGCCACCACGCCACGGCCGACCAGGCGATGGGCTTCTGCCTGTTCAACAACGTGGCCGTGGGCGCCGCACACGCGCTGGCCGAACATGATCTGGAGCGCGTGGCGATCGCCGACTTCGACGTGCACCACGGCAACGGCACGCAGGACATCTTCGCGCGCGAGCCGCGGGTGCTGTTCGTCTCCAGCCACCAGTCGCCGCTCTATCCGGGCAGTGGCGGCGCGGAAGAAACCGGCGTGGGCAACCTGCTCAATGCGCCATTGCCGGCGGGTACCGGTTCGGCCGCGTTCCGGCACACCTGGGAGGAACGGCTGCTGCCGCGGCTCGATGCCTTCCGCCCGCAGCTGCTGCTGGTCTCCGCCGGCTTCGACGCCCATCGCGCGGACCCGATGGCGCAGCTGGAGCTGCTGGCCGACGACTACACCTGGCTGACCGCACGGCTGGTGGATATCGCTCGCCGCCACGCGGGCGGCCGCGTCGTCTCGACCCTGGAAGGCGGCTACGACCTCGACGCCCTTGCCGCCAGCGCGGCCGCACACGTCGCCGCGCTGATGGGGTGAGCGGGCCTCGCCCGCGCGGCTGCAGGAAGCGGCGGCAAGGCACGATTCCTGCCGGCCATGCGGCCTTTCTGCTAGCGTTACGCGTCCTGACGAACCCCGACAGCCCACCGTGACGCCGAGCTACACGACCCTGCGCGCCTTGCCTCCACGCCGCCTGCTTGCGGTCGCCGCCGCGCTCGCCCTGACCGGCGCTCCGGTCGAAGCCCAGACCGCGACGCCCACGCCCGCGCCGGAACCCGCAGCGGCGACGCCGGCCGGTGCCGATGCCGTGTCGAGCTGCCCGCTGGGCGTGTTCCACTGCCCACCGCGCCCGGAAAGCTTCGTGCTGTGCCGTCCCAACGCGCTGCTGGATTTCTACGATCCCACCCTGCCGCGCGACGCCACGCTGCGCGAGACCTCCGACACGGTCGTCGACGCCGCCCACGTGGACAGTTCCGACCGCGCGGTCTACCGGCTTTCCGGCAACGTGCGCATCGAGCGCGCCGACCAGCTGCTGCGCGCCGACCGGGTCGATTACAACGACACCACCACCGACTACGACGCGCAGGGCAACGTGCGCTACCAGGAGGCCGGCGAGCTGCTCAGCGCCGACCGCCTGCGCGGCAACAACCAGGCCAACCACGGCATCGCCGAAAACGTGCGCTACCAGTTGCTGCAGTCGCGCGGCAACGGCACCGCCGCGCGCGGCGAGCTGATCGACGCACAGCACAGCCGCTACAGCCTGGTGAGCTACTCCACCTGCGACGTCGGCCACCACCTGTGGGAAGTCCGCGCCAAGAGCCTGAAGATCGACAAGACCACCGGGGTGGGCACGGCGCACGGCGCCACCATGCGCTTCGCGGACGTGCCGTTCCTGTACCTGCCCTACTTCACCTTCCCGATCGACAACCGGCGCAAGAGCGGCTTCCTGTATCCGACCTTCGGCAGCTCGAACCGCTCGGGCACGATGTTCGCGATCCCCTATTACCTCAACCTTGCGCCGAACTACGACGCCACGCTCGAGCCGCGCATCTATTCCCAGCGCGGCACGCTGCTGGCGGGCGAGTTCCGCTACCTGGTGCCAGGGACGCGCGGCCAACTGAACCTCGAGTACCTGCCCAACGACCGCGGCGACAACACCACCGCGGCGGCGCCGACCAAGGGTACCGACCGCTGGTTGTTCAAGTACCGCGACATCACTCGCATCGGCGGACCGTGGTACTTCAGCACCGCGATCAACCGTGCCTCCGACCGCAGCTACCTGCGCGACTTCGGCAACGACCTTTACACCACCGCGGTGGGCACGTTGACCTCCAGCGGCTACATCCGCGGCAACGGCGACTGGTGGAACGCCTCGTTCGGCGCGAGCAGCTACCAGAACGTCGACCCGTACCTGCCCGACAGCGTGGTGCAGTACAAGCGCTGGCCGAGCGCCACGCTGGGGCTGGACATCCCGATCAACCGCTGGCTCGAGTTCGGCGCGGACACCTCGGCGACCGCCTTCCGCAAGGACGAGCGCATCGAGGGCGACCGCCTCGACCTCTATCCCTACCTGGCCGCCGATTTCCGCGGGGCAGCCTGGTTCGTGCGGCCGAAGCTGGCCTATCGCTACACCGCCTACCAGCTGGACGGCAACTACCAGAACTACGGCTACCGCGGCCCGCTCACCGGCACGCAGGTCTCGCCCTTCGACGACCGCACACCTAGCCGGGCGCTCCCGATCGCCAGCCTCGACACCGGACTGATCTTCGAGCGCAAGACCTCGCTGTTCGGCACGTCGTACACGCAGACGCTGGAGCCCCGGCTGTACTACCTGTACGTGCCCTACCGCAACCAGGACGACCTGCCGGTGTTCGACTCGCGCCGCATGTCGTTCGACTACTGGCAGCTGTTCTCGCCCAACCAGTTCTCCGGCGCCGACCGCCAGATGAACGCCAACAACCTCACCGCGGCGCTGACCACCCGGTTGCTGGACGATGATGGTGTCGAGCGGCTGTCGGCCAGCATCGGACAGATCCATTATTTCGCGCCACAGCGGGTGCAACTGCCCAACGGGCCTGTCACCACGACGGCGCCCACCGACTGGACGCGTTCGGACTACGTAGCCCAGCTGAACGTGCAGCTGAACGACCGCTGGCGCCTCGACAGCGCCTACCAGTGGAGCCCGAACACCCGGCAGACCAACCTCGGCTCGCTGGGACTGCAACGGCGCGTCGGCACGGACGGCATCTTCAACTTCTCCTACCGCTTCCGCCGCAACCTCGTCGAGCAGTACGACGCCTCGGCGATCTACCCGATCTCGGAGCGCTGGCGCCTGCTCGGCCGGTGGGTCTACTCGGTGCGCGACAAACGCACGGTCGAGGCGCTGGCGGGCGTGGAGTACGACAGCTGCTGCGTCGCCGTTCGCGTGGTCGGACGCCACTACGTAATCACGCGCGGAGCGCTCGCATCGCAAGGCGAAAGCAACAACGCGCTGATGTTCGAGCTGGTCTTCAAGGGCCTGGGTGCCTTCAACGGCCAGACCGAGGACGTGCTGCGGCGTGGTATTCTTGGCTATCAATAACGGCCTGGCCGCGAACTTTCGCTCGCCGTTGCGATCCACGGTTGTCGGGCCGGCCCGAGCCGGCCGCAAGGCTCCGTTCCCTCCAACCATCGCCTCGCCGGCGAGTGAAGGTTCCGACCGATGAAGCACCCCTCCGCGCTGCTCCTCCTCGCGCTCGCCGCGGTCACCGCCCTGCCCGTACAGGCACAGTTGCTGCCGCAGGGACAGACCGCGGTTTCCGGCACGCAACCGCTCGACCGCATCGTCGCGGTGGTCGACGAGGACGTGATCCTGCAGAGCGAGCTGGACGAGGCCGTGCGCTCGGTCAAGCAGCAGTACGCCAGCAACCCCGGCCAGCTGCCGCCGGACGACGTGCTCGAGCGGCAGGTGCTCGACCGCCTGATCCTGATGAAGCTGCAGGTCGCCAAGGCGTCCGAGCAGGGCGTGCGCGTCTCCAATGCCGACGTCGACCAGGCCGTGGCCGCGGTGGCCCAGCAGAATCACCTGACACCCGAACAGCTGCAGCAGGCGGTCGAACAGAGCGGTCAGAGCTTCGCCGCCTTCCGCAGCCAGCTGGGCGACCAGGTGATGGTGCAGCGCCTGCACGAGAGCGTGGTGCGCGACTCGGTCAACATTACCGACAGCGAGATCAACAACCTGCTCAACAGTCCGACCTACAAGGCCGGCGAGGTGCACCTGGCGCACATCCAGATCTCGATTCCCGCCGGCGCCAGCGCGGCCGACATCCAGGCGGCGCAGGCCAAGGCGCAGCAGGCGATCGACGCGATCAAGGGCGGCATGGATTTCAACGCCGCCGCGATCCGTTATTCCGATGCGCAGGACGCACTCGAGGGCGGCGACCTCGGCTGGCGCAAGATGGACGAAATCCCGCCGGCCTTCGCCGATACGGTTTCCGGCATGAAGCCCGGCCAAGTCAGCCCGGCGCTGCGCGGCCCCACCGGCTTCCACATCCTCAAGCTGGTCGACCAGCGCGCGCCCAGCCGCCAGGTGGTGACCGAATACCACGCGCGCCAGATCCTGATCCGTCCGAGCGAGCTGGTCACCAACGAGCAGGCGCAGCAGAAGGCGCAGGACCTGTACAACCGCATCGTCAACAAGCACGAGGATTTCGCCAAGCTGGCGAAGGAAAACTCCAAGGATCCGACCACCGCCAACGCCGGCGGCGACATGGGCTGGTTCCAGCGCGACCAGTGGGGCAGCACCATCGCCCAGCAGCTGGCCGGGCTCAAGGATGGCGAGGTCTCGCAGCCGTTCCAGAGCGAGGCAGGCTGGCACATCATCCAGCTCGAAGGCACGCGCAAGAGCGACGTGACCGAGGAAAGCGAGCGCAACCAGGCCCGCCAGGCGATCGGCAACCGCAAGGCCGAGCAGGCCTACGACGACTTCCTGCGCCAGCTGCGCTCGGATGCCTACGTCGACATCCTGGTGCCGGCGCTGAAGGATCCGGACGCGCGGGACAAGTCCTGAGCGAGCCCTTGAACGCCGGCCTGCCCCGACTGGCGCTGACCGCCGGGGAACCGGCCGGGGTCGGTCCCGAACTGCTGGTGCACCTGGCCACCCTGCCGCTGGCGGCGGGACTGGTTGCGATCACCGATCGCGACCTGCTGCATCGCGCCGCCACCCGCTGCGGTGTGGCGCTCGACCTGCTCGACGACGACGGCCTGGCCCATCCGCACGCGCCAGGCAGCCTGCGCGTGCGGCATGTCCCGCTCGCGGTCGAGGAGCATCCGGGCCAGCCCGATCCGCGCAACGCCCGGCACGTGCTGGCCACGCTGGCCGAGGTGGCCGACGGCTGCCTGGCCGGACGTTATGCTGCGGTGGTCACGGCGCCGCTGCAGAAGGCCTCGATCAACGACGCGGGCATTCCCTTCAGCGGCCACACCGAGTTCTTCGCCCAGCGTGCGGGCGTCGAGGTAGTGATGATGCTGGCCAGCCCGGAGCTGCGCGTGGCCCTGGCCACCACGCACCTGCCGTTGCATGCGGTGCCGGCGGCCATCACCGGCGAGGCGCTGGAACGCACGCTGCGCATCGTGCACGGCGAACTCCGCGGCAAGTTCGGCCTGGCCCAGCCACGCATCGCCGTGCTCGGACTCAACCCGCATGCCGGCGAAGGCGGCCACATGGGCCGCGAGGAACTGGACGTGATCGAACCCACGCTGGCGCGGTTGCGTGCGCAAGGCATGGCGTTGCTAGGTCCGCTGCCGGCCGACACCGCCTTCGTGCCGGCGCAGCGCACACGCTACGACGCGGTGCTGGCGATGTACCACGACCAGGCGCTGCCGGTGCTCAAGAGCGAAGCCTTCGACCGCACCGTCAATCTGACCCTGGGCCTGCCGTTCATCCGCACCTCGGTCGACCACGGCACGGCGCTGGACCTGGCCGGCACCGGCCGCGCGGATCCTTCCAGCCTGATCGCCGCCGCGCGGATGGCGCTGGAGCTGGTGGAGCGCTCGACCCCATGAGCGCCCGGCCCAAGAAAAGTTTCGGCCAGCACTTCCTCCACGAGAAGCGCTACATCGAGCGCATCGTCAGCGCCATCGCGCCGCGGGCGGATGACCGCGTGGTCGAGATCGGCCCGGGCGAAGGCGCGCTCACGCTGCCGCTGCTGGCGGCCGCCGGCCGGCTCACCGCGATCGAGCTGGACACCGACCTGATCCCCGGCCTGCAGGCGCGCGCGAGCGCAGTCGGCACGCTGGAAATCGTCCACGCCGACGTGCTCAAGGTGGACTTCACTGCGCTGGCGCAGCGCCTGGGCGTACCGCGCGTGCGCCTGGCCGGCAACCTGCCCTACTACATCTCCAGCCCGATCCTGTTCCATTGTGTGGACCACGCCGACGCGATCGAAGACATGCACTTCATGCTGCAGAAGGAAGTGGTCGACCGCATGGCCGCCGAACCGGGCAACAAGGTGTACGGTCGGCTGTCGGTGATGCTGCAATTGGCCTGCCGGGTGGAGCCGCTGTTCACCGTGCCGCCCGGTGCTTTCCGCCCGCCACCGAAGGTCGACTCGGCGGTCGTGCGGCTGGTGCCACTGGCCGAGCACGAACGCCATGACGCCGATCCGCAGCGCGTGCACGCGATCGTCAAGGCGGCCTTCGCGCAACGGCGCAAGACGCTCGCCAACGGGCTCAAGACATTGCTTGGCAGCGAGGCCATCGCAGGCGCCGGCATCGATCCGAAGGCGCGTGCGGAAACGCTTGCTCCCGACGATTTCGTGCGCCTCGCGAAGCTTCCCGCCTGACCCGTCGCCTACACGCGCAGGCACGCGCGCAGGCCGTACAATCGACGCATGAATCCCAAACCCTCCTACACGATCGACGTGCAGGTCGAAACCCGCTTCGTCCCCGACCAGTCCAAGCCGCACGACAACCGCTACGTGTTCGCCTACACGGTGACGCTGCACAACGCCGGCGACGTGCCCGCGCGCCTGCTCACCCGGCACTGGGTGATCACCGACGCCAACGGCAAGGTGGAAGAAGTGCGCGGCGAAGGCGTGGTCGGCGAACAGCCGTGGATGCGCCCGGGCGACCGCTACCAGTACAGCTCCGGCGCCGTGCTCGACACCGCCGTGGGCACCATGCAGGGCAGCTACCAGATGCTCGCCGACGATGGCACTCGCTTCGACGCGCCCATCGCGCCATTCACGCTGTCCATACCGCGCACCCTGCACTGATGGCACGCACAACCGAGGGTTCGCCTGCGATGGAGCGGCTCTGGATGGACGAGTTCTGATGGCGACATATGCAATCGGCGACGTGCAAGGCTGCTATCCGGAGCTCTCGCGTTTGCTCGACAAGCTGAGGTTCGACCCGGCGCAGGATCAGCTGTGGTTCTGTGGCGACCTAGTCAACCGCGGCGGCCAGTCGCTGGAAACGCTGCGGCTGATCCATGGGCTGCGCGAGAACGTGGTCGTCACCCTCGGCAACCACGACTTGAGCCTGCTGGCGATCGCCCAGCGCAAGCCCGACGCGCAGTCGCGGGTCAACCCGGAGCTGCGCGAGGTGCTGTTCGCCGAGGACGCACCGGTACTGTTCGAGTGGCTGCGCAACCAGAAGCTGCTGCACTACGACGAGGCGCTGGGCTGGGGCATGGTGCATGCTGGCCTGGCGCCGCAGTGGACGTTGCGCCAGGCCTTGCGGGCGGCGCAGGAAGTGGAGCGGGAACTGTCCAGCCCACGCCATCCGCGGCTGCTCAAGAACCTGTTCGGCAACCGCCCGGCCGCCTGGTCGAGCCGGCTGCAGGGGATCGAGCGCTTCCGCGCATCGATCAACACGATGACGCGCATGCGCTATTGCGACGTCAACGGTCGCATCGATTTCGAGGCCAAGGGCATCCCCGGCTCACAGAAGCCCGGGTTGTATCCATGGTTTGCCGTGCCGGGCATGCGCCGGCGCGAGGTCAATATGGTCTGCGGGCACTGGTCCGCGCTGGGGCGTTTCGCCGGGTTGGGCGTGTACGCGATCGACACCGGCTGCGTGTGGGGCGGCCAATTGACCGCACTGCGTCTGGACGGCGAGGAGCCGCAGTACATCGCGGTTAACGCCGAGCCGCACCGCAAGCGTCCGCCGGGCGGCGGGGACTGAGTTCTGCGCCCTCTCCCCTGTTCCTGATGAACAAAGGAGAGAGGAAGCGAAGCGGGGTCAGGCCAGCTGGCCGTGGCAGTGCTTGTACTTCTTGCCCGAACCGCAGGGGCACGGATCGTTGCGGCCGATCTTCGGGCCTTCGTGATGCACGGTACCCGCGGCAGCCGGCGGCGGGGCATCGTTGCCGAGCGCATTGACCGGCGCGCCGCCGCCGCTGGCCAGCATCTGCTGCTGCAGGCGCGCGGCCAGGCGCTGCTGCTCGGCCTCCATCGCGGCGACTTCTTCCTCGCTGCGGATGCGGATGCGGGCGAGCATCTGCACCACCTCGCTCTTGATGCGGTCGAGCATGGCGGAGAACAGTTCGAACGACTCGCGCTTGAACGCCTGCTTGGGATCCTGCTGCGCATAGCCGCGCAGGTAGATGCCCTGGCGCAGGTAGTCCATGCTCGCCAGGTGTTCCTTCCAGGCATTGTCGACCACGGTCAGCATCACGTGTTTCTCGAGCTGGCGCATGGTGTCGGCGCCGATCTGCGCTTCCTTTGCGGCGAACGCCTGGTCCATCGCCTCGCGCACGTGGCTGCGGATCTGCGCGGCCTCGAGCTCGTGCTGCTGCTCGACCCAGGCCTTCAGGCCGGTGGCGATGCCGAACTCGCTTTCAAGCGCGCGTTCCAGGCCGGCGATGTCCCACTGCTCATCGATGCTGTCCGGCGGCACGTGGCTGTTGACGATGGACTCGACCACGTCCTCGCGGATGTCGGCGATGGTGGCCGAGACGTCCTCTCCTTCCAGCAACTCGTCGCGCTGGCGGTAGATCACCTTGCGCTGGTCGTTGGCGACGTCGTCGAACTCGAGCAGGTGCTTGCGGATGTCGAAGTTGTGCTGCTCGACCTTGCGCTGCGCCTTCTCGATCTGGCGGCTGATCATGCGCTCCTCGAGCGGATCGTCCTCCTTCATGCCGAAGCGCTTCATCCAGCGCACCAGGCCCTCCCCGCCGAAGATGCGCAGCAGGTTGTCCTCCAGCGCCAGGTAGAAGCGCGAGGAACCCGGGTCGCCCTGGCGGCCGGAGCGGCCGCGCAGCTGGTTGTCGATGCGGCGGGATTCGTGCCGCTCGGTGCCGACGATGTGCAGGCCGCCGGCGGCGATGACCTGCTCGTGGCGCTTCTTCCATTCGCTCTTGACGCGCTGGCGGTCGACCTCGGAGGCGTCTTCCGGCAACGCGGCAAGCGCCGCTTCGAGGCTGCCGCCGAGCACGATGTCGGTACCGCGGCCGGCCATGTTGGTGGCGATCGTCACCGAACCGGGTGCGCCGGCCTGCGCCACGATCTGCGCCTCGCGCTCGTGCTGCTTGGCGTTGAGCACCTCGTGCGGGACCTTGGCCTTGGTCAGCAGCTCGGAGAGAAGCTCCGACACCTCGATCGAGGTGGTGCCGACCAGCACCGGCTGGCCGCGCTTGTGGCATTCCTTGATGTCCTCGATCACCGCGCGGTACTTGGCCGCCTGGCTGAGGAACACGATGTCCAGGTTGTCCCTGCGGATCATCGGCTTGTGGGTGGGGATCACCACCACTTCCAGGCCGTAGATGGTCTGGAACTCGTACGCCTCGGTGTCGGCCGTGCCGGTCATGCCGGCCAGCTTCTTGTACATGCGGAACAGGTTCTGGAACGTCACCGTCGCCAGCGTCTGGTTCTCGCGCTGGATCGGCACGCCTTCCTTCGCCTCGACCGCCTGGTGCAGGCCATCGGACCAGCGGCGGCCAGCCAGGGTACGACCGGTGAACTCGTCGACGATGATGACCTCGCCGTCGCGCACGATGTAGTCGACGTCGCGCTGATAGATGCCGTTGGCGCGCAGCGCGGCGTTGAGGTGGTGCACTACCGCCAGGTTCTTCGGGTCGTACAGGCCGCTCTCGGGCTCGATCACGCCGGCCTTCTGCAGCAGTTCCTCGGCGTGCGCCATGCCCTCCTCGGACAGGTGCACCTGCTTCTGCTTCTCGTCGACCCAGTAATCGCCCGCGCCGTCCTCGGCCTGCTGGCGCACCATGTGCGGCACGATCTTGTTCACCGCCATGTAGAGCTGCGGGGAATCCTCGGCCGGGCCGGAGATGATCAGCGGCGTGCGCGCCTCGTCGATCAGGATCGAGTCGACCTCGTCGACGATCGCGTAGTTGAGGCCGCGCTGATAACGCTGTTCCTTCGACAACGCCATGTTGTCGCGCAGGTAGTCGAAGCCGAATTCGTTGTTGGTGCCGTAGGTGATGTCGGCGCCGTAGGCTGCATGCTTGTCGCCGTGGTCCATGCCCGGGTAGACCACGCCTACCGACAGGCCCAGGAAGTTGTAGAGCTTGCCCATCTGCGCGGAGTCGCGGCGGGCCAGGTAGTCGTTCACCGTGACCACGTGCACGCCCTTGCCTTCCAGCGCGTTGAGGTAGACCGGCAGCGTGCCCACCAGCGTCTTGCCTTCGCCGGTGCGCATTTCGGCGATCTTGCCCTGGTGCAGCACCATGCCGCCGATCATCTGCACGTCGTAGTGGCGCATGCCCAGCACGCGCTTGGCGCCTTCGCGCACCACGGCGAAGGCCTCGGGCAGCAGCTTGTCGAGCGTGTCGCCTTTGGCCAGGCGCTCCTTGAATTCATCGGTCTTGGCGCGCAGTGCCGCGTCGTCCAGCTTCTCGAACTCCGGTTCCAGCGCATTGATGCGCGCGACGGTCTTGGAAAGCTGGCGCAGCACGCGCTCGTTGCGGCTGCCGAAAAGGCTGGTCAAGGCGCGATTGAACATCGATCTTCCGTCAGTGAAGGCTCAAGGCCCGCGGCGGCCACGGGCGAAAGGAGACATGTTACTACAGCCGCTCCAGTCGGCCGGGATGGCGGCGGAAGACGGGGGATTCAAGAGGGCAGCGGCACGCTCTTCCCCGGGCCTGCCGGGGAGAGAGATGGGGAAATGAGGGTCGTGCTGCCCGCGGGAATCGGGCGGAGGCCTTAGCGGTGGCTCTTCACGTAGGCCAGCGGATTGACCACGCGGCCCTTGTACCAGACCTCGAAATGCACGTGCGGGCCGGTCGAGCGGCCGGTGGAGCCGGCCTGCGAGATCACCTCACCCACGTGCACGCGCTGGCCCGGGCGCACCAGCAGCTTGCTGTTGTGCGCGTAGCGGGTCATGTAGCCGTTGCCGTGGTCGATCTCGACCACCTTGCCGTAACCGCTGCGCTGGCCGACGTAGGTCACCATGCCCTCGGCGACGGCATGGACCGAGGCGCCGAACGGCACCGCGATGTCCAGGCCGGTGTGGCGGGCGCTGTGACCGTCGAACGGATCGGGACGCACGCCGAAATAGGAGGAGATATAGCCCGAGGCCGGCATGCCGGTGGGCTTCAGGTTGGAATCGATCTTGGCATCCAGCAGCAGGCTCTGCAGCGCGGACAGCTGCGCCTGCTGGACGTCGAACTGGCCGGCGAGCTGGTCGATGCTCTTGTCCAGCGTGGGCGGCAGGGCATAGGCACTGCCGGTGGTGTCTTCCAGGCCGCCGACCGCGGGAGGCTGGTCGAAGTTGAACTCGTCCGGATCCAGCTTGCCGACCTCGGTGAGCCGCTCGCCGAGCGCGTTGAGGCGGGTGGACTGCGCCTCGAGCTGGCCAAGCTTGATCGCCAGCGCATCGAGTTCGCGCTGCGAGTCCTTGCGCACGCCCGCCAGCTGGGCGTCCTGCTGGTGGATCTGCTGCTTGAGCTGGCGTATTTCGGCCAGTGCACGATCGCGCGGACTGGACACGGTCAGCGCCACCGCGGCGCCCAGTACGCCACACCCGACCACCGCCGCCACGGCCAGGCCCGCCAGCCGCCAGCGCAACCGATGCTGGCGCAGATCGAAGGTCTTGGGCACTTTCCTGGAGCGGGATACGAGTATGATCTGCATTGCTTTTTTTCACTTCAGATGACGGCACCATGCAGCGCGCCGATGCCCCCGCTTCCCGCCGCCCCGACCGTGGCCCCAAGCCGCTGGCCGAATGCGGTTCGTTCGCCTCGCTGGCCAAGAAGGCCGGTGAGCTGGATGCGTTGGATCGTGCCCTGCGCCAGACGTTGCCGACGCCCTTGCGCGAGCAGGTGAGATTCGCCCACCTGCGCAACGGCCGCCTCGTCTTCCTGGCGTCCTCACCGGCCTGGGCAGCTCGCCTGCGCCTGATGCAGACGCAGATACTCGCCACCGCGCGTGCCATCGGCACGAGCGCCAGTTCGGTCACCGTGAAAGTGGCCCCCCTCCGACCGGCCGCAACAGAACCGGATCGGTCAAAACCGCTTTCGCCTGCCGCAGCCATTCATCTCAAAGCCGCCGCAGCATCAATCACAGACCCGGAACTGAAAGGTCTGTTCCTCGAGCTGGCGTCCATCGCCGAAACTGCTGGATTCCCGGTCGCCAAGGACTGAACTGGCGCGGGGCGCCGTGCCTTCGCGGAGTGCCCGGCGGGCACCGACTTCCCCCTTGCCGCCCCGTGGCGGCAGAAGGTTTATAGCACGGTGGGAGGGCAGGTACACCCCGGGACGTGGCCGTAGCGTGAAGCTGGGCGTGTTCGGCGGGCGGCGTGCGTCACAGAAACGACGAAGGCCGCCTCTTGCGGGGCGGCCTTCGCGAGAACGGCCCCGGCGGAATCAGATCGCCTGGGCCGGGTGCGCGTAGGAGATCGGCGAAACGGCCGGATCGTCCTTGTAGACCACCTCTTCCCAGGCGGCGGGATCGGCGATCAGCGTGCGCAGCAGCTTGTTGTTGAGCTCGTGGCCGGACTTGTGCGCGTGGTAGGCGCCGATCAGGCTGTGGCCGAGCAGGTACAGGTCGCCGATGGCGTCCAGGATCTTGTGCTTGACGAACTCGTCCTCGTAGCGGAGGCCGTCCTCGTTCAGCACGCGGTAGTCGTCCAGCACCACGGCGTTGTCCATCGAACCGCCGAGCGCCAGGTTGTGTTCGCGCAGCATCTCGATGTCGCGCATGAAGCCGAAGGTACGCGCGCGGCTGACTTCCTTGACGAACGAGGTCGTGGAGAAGTCGATCTCGGCGCGCGAGGTGCGCTTGGAGATGATCGGGTGGTTGAACTCGATCGAAAAGCCGACCTTGAAGCCTTCGAACGGCTCGAAGCTGGCCCACTTGTCGCCTTCCTGCACCTTCACCGGCTTCTTGATGCGGATGAAGCGCTTGGCGGCGTTCTGCTCCTCGATGCCGGCCGACTGCAGCAGGAACACGAAGGGACCGGCGCTGCCGTCCATGATCGGCACTTCCGGCGCGGACAGCTCGACGATCGCGTTGTCGATCCCCAGGCCGGCCATCGCCGAGAGCAGATGCTCGACGGTGGAGACGCGCACGTCGCCCTTGACCAGGGTGGTGGACAAACGGGTGTCGCCCACGCAATCGGGGCGCGCATGGATGTCGACCGGCGGATTGAGGTCCGTACGGCGGAACACGATGCCCGTGTTCGGCGCGGCGGGACGCAAGGTCATGTAGACCTTGTCGCCGGTGTGCAGGCCGACGCCGGTCGCACGGATGATGTTCTTGAGCGTACGCTGCTTGATCATTTTTATAGGTACCAGTGTGGGCAGCAGCCAATCAGGGGACGGATGCTAACACAGTCTTAACCTGCCGCAATAGCAAACCGTACCGTACAGTCTGGTCGCCTCTTTAGGATTCCTTCATCCGTGATCCCGGTCACGAGACAGGATCAAAAGCCCGTCGCCTCAACTAGTTACCGCGACACGCCCCCTGCGCCGGGAGGACGGGTATCCGGCGCAAGGGGGCGGACAGGCCGGCGGCTCCCTGCCGGCCGGCGCGCGCGCCGGTCCTCGGCGCGCTGTCTTCACTTTCCAATCACCGTCTCGGCAGTCACGGAAACCACACAGGCGGTCGACGCCTGTCGGGCAACGTCATGCACTGACCTGTCGATCTGGTGTTTCGTTCAATTTTCGCAAGGTCTCCGGTGAGTGCCGCTCAATCGGCCTGGCGGCGCAAGAAGGCCGGGATGTCCAGGTAATCGAAGCTGGGATCGGCGCCCTTGGCCGGCGACTCCGCCTTGTGCGAGGCGACGACGTCCGGCGCGGCATAGTCCACCACCTCGTTGCCGGTGCCGGTGCGCAGCACCACCGGACGCGGGCGCTGGCGCATCTCCACCTGCTGGGTGGCGACCGGGCGCACCGGCTGGCGGGTAGCGGTGGCACGGTTCAGCCCGGTGGCAACCACCGTCACGCGCACGTCGTCCTGCATCTCCGGATCGAGCGAGGTGCCGATCACCACGGTCGCATCTTCGCTGGCGAAATCGTGGATGACCCGGCCGATCTCGTCGAACTCGCGCATGGTCAGGTTCGGGCCGGCGGTGACGTTGACCAGGATGCCGCAGGCGCCGTTGAGGTTGACGTCCTCCAGCAGCGGGTTGTTGATCGCCGCCTCGGCCGCCGCCTGGGCACGGTCGTCGCCGCGGGCGGTGCCCGAACCCATCATCGCCATGCCCATCTCGGACATGACCGTGCGCACGTCGGCGAAATCGACGTTGATCAGGCCCGGCGCGGTGATGAGATCCGCGATGCCCTGCACGGCGCCCTGCAGCACGTCGTTGGCGGCCTTGAAGGCATTGAGCAGGGTGACTTCGCGGCCGAGCACCGACAGCAGCTTTTCGTTCGGCACGGTGATCAGCGAGTCGACGTGCTGGGACAGGTCCTCGATGCCCTTCATCGCCACCTGCATGCGACGGCGACCCTCGAACGGGAACGGCTTGGTGACCACCGCCACGGTGAGGATGCCCTTCTCCTTGGCCAGCTGGGCCACGACCGGGGCGGCGCCGGTGCCGGTGCCGCCGCCCATGCCGGCGGTGATGAACACCATGTCGGCGCCGTCGAGCATCTCCTCGATGCGCTCGCGGTCCTCCAGCGCGGCCTGGCGGCCGACTTCCGGGTTGGCGCCCGCGCCCAGGCCCTTGGTGACGTTGGCGCCGAGCTGCAGGTGGGTGCGCGAGCCGCAGTTCTTCATGGCTTGCGCGTCGGTATTGGCGACGACGAACTCGACGCCTTCGATGTTGGCGTTGAGCATGTGCGCCACGGCGTTGCCGCCGCCGCCGCCCACGCCGATGACCTTGATGACCGCGTTGGGTGCCAGTTTTTCGATAAGTTCAAACATTTCCCGTCCTCCGTAGAGCTTCGTTGTCGTTGTAACCGCGGGTCCGGCGTCCTACCGGCCTGCGGTGGTGGGCGAACCTCCATTCGCCCGCGATGGCGCTCCGCGCCACCGCCTAAAAATTCCGGGTGATCCAGCCGCGCACCTTGTCGACCAGCCCGCCGACGCTGCCGCCGACCGGATGGCTGATGCGCGCGCCACCCGAGCGCGCGCCGTGCAGCAGCAGGCCCACGCCGGTCGAATGCAGCGGATTGGCGATCACGTCGCCCAGGCCGGTGACGTGCTGCGGCACGCCGATGCGCACCATCTTGTGGAAGATCTCCTCGGCCAGCTCGAGCGCGCCTTCCATGCGGGAGGCGCCGCCGGTCAGCACCACACCGGCGGCGACCAGGCTGTCGTAGCCGGAGCGGCGCAGCTCGTCCTGCACCATTTCGAAGATTTCCTCGTAGCGCGCCTGCACGCTCTGCGCGAGCGACTGGCGGGCCAGCCGGCGCGGCGGGCGGTCGCCCACGCTGGGCACCTGGATGGTTTCCTCGGCATGGGCCAGTTGCGCCAGCGCGCAGGCGTACTTGATCTTGATCTCCTCGGCATGCGCGGTCGGCGTGTGCACGCCGTAGGCGATGTCGTTGGTGACCTGGTCGCCGCCGACCGGCAGCGACTTGGTGTAGCGGATCGAGCCCTGCGTATAGATGGCGATGTCGGTGGTGCCGGCGCCGATGTCGACCAGGCATACGCCCAGTTCGCGCTCGTCGTCGGTCAGCACCGCCTTGGCACTGGCCACCGCCGAGGGCACCAGCTCGTCCACCGACAAGCCGCAGCGCTGGATGCACTTGGAGATGTTCTGCACCGCGGCGGCCGCGCCGGTGACCAGGTGCACTGAGGCTTCCAGGCGCACGCCGCTCATGCCGACCGGCGAACGGATACCGTCCTGGCCGTCGATGCGGTACTCCTGCGACTCCTTATATAGAACCTTGCGGTCGGCCGGGATCGCCACCGCGCTGGCTGCCTCGAGCACCTGTTCCAGGTCGCCGGGGGTGACCTCGCGATCGCGGATCGCCGCGGTGCCGTGCGAGTTCTTGGTCTCCAGGTGGCTGCCGGAGATCGAGGCGAACACCGAGCGGATGTCGCAGCCGGCCATCAGCTCGGCCTCTTCCACCGCGCGCTGGATCGAGTGCACGGTCGACTCGATGTCGACCACCGAGCCGCGCTTCATGCCGCGGGAGACGTGCGAGCCGATACCGATCACCTCGATCGGTTCGCCCGGCTCGTACTCGCCCACGATCGCGGTCACCTTGTTGGTGCCGATGTCCAGGCCGACGACCAGCTGCTTGTCGTTGCGCGTCTTCATAGGGTCAGGCTCATGTGCGGGGCACCCCCGCGGCAGGTGCGGCGGCGTCGGGCCAGCGCACGGCGAATCCGTTGGTGTAGCGAAGGTCGGCGTAGGCGAAGGCGGCCTCATGGCCGGCCATCACCTGCGGGTAGACGTCGAGGAAGCGGCGCAGGCGCTTGCCGGCCTGGGCGCGGTCGCCCAGCACGATCTGCGCGCCCGTCGCGGTGGCCAGGCTCCAGCTGCCGCGTTCGGACAGCGCCACGCCGGAAACCTTGAGCGGCGTGCCGGCCACCGCCTTGAGCGCATCGGCATAGAACGCGATCACCTCGGGCATCTGCGCATCGGGGCCGTGCAGATCGGGCAGCGGCGCGGTGGCGGCGTCCTTGCCGCCGTCGAACAGCACGCCCTGGCGGCTGATCAGGCGGGTGCCGTTCCAGCGCGCGAACGGCTGGCGCTCGTAGATGCGCAGGATCAACGTATCCGGCCAGCGCTTGCGCGCCTCCACCGACTCCACCCACGGCAGCGCGGCCACGGCCTGCTGCACGGCGTCCAGGTCCAGCGCGAAGAAGCCGTGGCCGAGCCTGGGCAGTACGGCGGCGCGGATCTCCCCGGCGCTCACATGCTTGAACTCGGCCTGCACGGTCAGCTGCGTCACCGGCCAGCGGTCGGCGGCGAACCAGCCGCGCAGCACGCCGACCACCGGCAACGCGACCAGTGCGATGGCCAGGCACCAGGCAACGAGGCGGATGGCTCCCCTCACAGGCCCTCCCGGAAGCTGGTTTCCAGCACGCGCCAGCAGACGTCCTCGTAACCGATGCCGGCGGCCTTGGCCGCCTTGGGCACCAGCGAGTGCGAGGTCATGCCCGGCGCGGTGTTCACTTCGAGCAGGTAGTTGCGGCCCTGGCGGTCGCGCATCACGTCGACACGGCCCCAGCCGTGGCAGCCGAGCGCGTCGAAGGCGGTGAGGGCCAGCACGCGCAGCTCCTCCTCGGCCGCGCCCTCGAGGCCCGGGCACAGGTACTGCGTGTCCTCGGCGACGTACTTGGCGTTGTAGTCGTAGAACGCGCCCTTGGGCACGATGTGGATCGAGGGCAGCACCTGGCGGCCGAGCACGCCGACGGTCATCTCGTCGCCTTCGATCAGGGTCTCCATCAGCAGGTCGCCCGGGTAGCGGGCGGCGAGCTGGACGGCGCTGTCGAGCTGGCTCTCCTCGAACACGCGGGTGACGCCCACGCTGGAACCTTCGCAGGCCGGCTTGACGATCAGCGGGAAACCGACCTGTTTCGCCGCCGCGTGCACGGCCTGCGCGTCGGCACCCCGCGGCAATGCAACGAACTTCGGCGTCGGCAGGCCGAGCGACTGCCACACGCGCTTGGAGCGCACCTTGTCCATCGACAGCGCCGAACCGAGCACGCCCGAGCCGGTATAGGGCACGTTGAGCGACTCCAGTGCGCCCTGCAGCACGCCGTCCTCGCCGCCGCCGTGCTGGCCGTGCAGGATGTTGAACACGCGCGCGAAGTGGCCGGCGCGCAGAGCGTCGAGCAGCGCCGGAATGCCGTCGATCGCGTGCGCGTCGACGCCGCGGCTCTTCAGCGCGGCCAGCACGTTGCGGCCGGAGTCGAGCGATACCTCGCGCTCGGCCGAGCTGCCACCCATCACCACGGCCACGCGGCCGAACTGGGCGGGATCGGTGATTTTGGCAGGAGCGTTCACTTGGCAGTCCTCAGGTGGCCGGCCTGCGCGAGCTCCACCGCCGCCGCGCCGATATCGCCGGCGCCGAGCAGCAGCAGGAGGTCGCCGTCGCGCAGCAGCGTCGGCAGGGTGTCCTTGAAGTCGCGCGGGTGTTCGACGAGCACCGGGTCGACCTTGCCGCGCGCGCGCACGGCACGGGCCAGCGCGCGGCCGTCGGCACCGGCGATCGGCGCCTCGCCGGCCGGGTAGACGTCGGTCAGCACCAGCACGTCGGCCTCGGCCAGCACGTTGGCGAAATCGTCGAGCAGGTCGCGCGTGCGGCTGTACCGGTGCGGCTGGAAGCCGACCACCAGGCGCCGGTCCGGCCAGCCGCCGCGGGCGGCGGCGAACACGGCGGCGAGCTCACGCGGATGGTGGCCGTAGTCGTCGACCAGCAGCACGCTGCCCTGCTCCAGCTTCAGTTCGCCGCGGCGATGGAAGCGCCGGCCGACACCCTGGAAGTTCTCCAGCGCGCGGGCGATCGCCGCTGCCTCGACGCCGAGTTGCCAGCCGATCGTGGCGGCGGCCAGCGCGTTGAGCACGTTGTGCCGGCCCGGCAGGTTCAGCGTCACTGGCAGCGCCTCGGCACGGCCGGGCAACTGCAGGTCGAACAGCATCTGGAAACCGCTCTGGCGCACGTTGGTCGCGCGCACGTCGGCATCGGTGGCGCTGATGCCATAGGTCATCACGCGGCGCGTGGTGTCCCTGGCCAGCTTCGCGACCTCTTCGTCGTCCACGCACAGCACGGCCAGGCCGTAGAACGGCAGGCGGTGCAGGAAATCGGCGAAGGCCTTCTTCACCTGGGCGAAATCGCCGCCGTAGTTCTCCAGGTGGTCGGCGTCGATGTTGGTGACCGCCGCGATCACGGGCGAGAGCAGCAGGAACGAGCCGTCGGACTCGTCGGCTTCGGCGACCAGGTATTGGCCCGTGCCGAGCCGCGCGTTCGCGCCGGCGGCGTTGAGCTGGCCGCCGATCACGAAGGTCGGGTCATAGTTGGCTTCGGCCAGCACGCTGGCGACCAGGCTGGTGGTGGTGGTCTTGCCGTGCGTGCCGGCGATGGCGACGCCGCGGCGGAAACGCATCAGCTCGCCGAGCATCTCGGCGCGCGGGATCACCGGAATGCGCGACGCGCGCGCGGCGACCAGCTCCGGGTTGTCCTGGCGGATCGCGCTGGAGGTCACCACGACGTCGGCGTCGCCTACGTGCGCGGCCTCATGACCGACATGCACGACGATGCCCAGCGCCGCCAACCGTTGCGCGGTCGGCGAGTTGGCCTTGTCCGAGCCGGACACGGCGTAGCCCAGGTTGTGCAGCACCTCGGCGATGCCGCTCATGCCCACGCCGCCGATGCCGATGAAATGCACACGGCGGAAGGTGGTCATCAGGTCTTCGTGCGCGAGCAGGCGACGGGGCGTCATGCGGCCACCTCCGGACGTGCTGCGTCGAGGCAGGCGGCCGCGATGGTGGCGGCCGCGTCGGGCTTGGCCTGCATGCGTGCGGCCTCGGCCATCGCGGTCAGCCGCGCGCGATCGGCGAGCGACGCGGCCAGGCGCTGCGCCAGTGTCTGTACGTCCAAATCACGTTCCTGGATCAGTTCGGCGGCACCGGCTTCCACCAGCGCCTGGGCGTTGCCGGTCTGGTGGTCGTCCACCGCGTACGGGAACGGCACCAGCACGGCGCCCAGACCCGCCGCGGTGAGCTCGGCGATGGTCAGCGCGCCGGCGCGGCACACCGCGAGATCGGCCCAGCCGTAGGCGGCGGCCATGTCCTCGATGAAAGGCACCACCTCCGCCTCAACGTCGGCCTGCGCGTAGGCCGCGCGCGCCTCGTCCAGTCCGCGGCTGCCGCACTGGTGGCGCACGGTCGGGCGCTGGTCGGCCGGAATCAGCGCGAGCGCCTGCGGCAGCGCGAGGTTGAGCGCGCGTGCGCCGAGGCTGCCGCCGAGCACCAGCAGTTGCGGGCGCCCCGAGCGCGCAGCAAGGCGCTCCGCTGGTGGCGGCAGCGCGGCGATGCTGGCGCGCACGGGATTGCCCACCCACTCGCCATTCGGCAGCGCATCGGCAAAGCCCGCAAGCACGCGCTTCGCGAATCCGGCGAGCTTGCGGTTGGTGTAGCCGGCCACGCGGTTCTGCTCGTGCACCAGCAGCGGCGTACCGGTCATACGCGCAGCCACGCCGCCGGGACCGGCCACGTAGCCACCCATCGACAGCACGCTGCGCGGCCGCAGGCGGCGCAGCACGCGCAGCGAAGCGACGAGCGCGCGCGCCAGCATCAGCGGCGCCAGCAGGCGCGTCTTCAGGCCCTTGCCACGCAGGCCACCGACGGCAACGGTATGCAGTTCGATGCCGTGCGCCGGCACCACCCGCGTCTCCATGCCGCCGGCCGCGCCCAGCCAGGCCACCGGGATGCCCTGCGCACGCAGCACGTCGGCCACGGCCAGGCCCGGGAAGATGTGGCCGCCGGTGCCGCCGGCCATGATCAGCACGGGACGGTTCGCGCTCATGCGGCCACCGCCTCGCGCTCGCGCGGCGATGCCACTGCCGCGTTGGCGTCGGCCACCGCCACGGCGGGCATGCGCGTGGCCATCTGGCGCGCATCCAGCGCACGGTTGATCTCGAAGGTGGCGCGCAGCAGCACACCAGCCATGGCGCAGGTCATCAGCACCGAGGAACCACCCGAGCTGATCAGCGGCAGGGTCAGGCCCTTGGTCGGCAACGCGCCGAGGTTCACGCCGATCGAGACCATCGCCTGCAGGCCCAGCATCAGCGACACGCCGAAGGCCACGTAGCCGGCGAAGCGCTGGCCCACTTCCACGCCCTTCAGGCCCAGGTAGAGGCCGCGCCCGACCGCCACGGCGAACAGCCCGATCACCAGCACGATGCCGGCCAGGCCTAACTCCTCGCCGATCACCGCCAGGATGAAGTCGGTGTGCGCCTCGGGCAGGTAGGAAAGCTTGAGCACGCTCGAGCCCAGCCCGACGCCGGTCCACTCGCCGCGGCCGATCGCCATCAGCGACTGGGTCAGCTGGAAGCCGTCGTTGAACGGATCCTTCCACGGATCCATGAACGAGGTCAGCCGCTTCATGCGGTAGCTCTCGCTGGTCGCCGCGATGGCGAGCAGCGGCATCAGCGGCAGGCCCATCAGCATCAGGTACAGCGGCCGCGCGCCGCCCAGCCACACCATGCCGATGGTGACCGCGATGATCAGCGTGGCGGAGCCAAAGTCCGGCTGCGCCAGCAGCAGCAGCACGATGATGCCGGCCACCAGCACCGGCCGCAGCAATCCCCAGAACTTCGTCTCCACGCTCTCGCGGTGGCGCACCAGGAAGCTCGCCACGTAGACCACCAGGATCAGCTTCACCGCCTCGACCGGCTGGAAGCTGAGCACGACGAAGTTGAGCCAGCGCCGCGCACCATTGATGCGCATCCCCAGGTGTGGCACGAACACCGCCAGCAGCATGACGCCGCCGACCAGCAGCAGCGGGAATGCGTACTTCTCCACCTGCTTGAGCTCCGTGCGCATGGCCACGCCGGCCATCACCAGTCCGAGCGCCAGGTAGAACAGGTGCTTCTTCAGGTAATAGAACGCGCCGATGTGCTGGCTGTCGGCCACGGCGATGGAGCTAGAGGTGACCATCACCACGCCCATGCTGGCCAGCCCGACGAGCGCGACCAGCAGCGGCAGGTCGAAGCTGCCGCGCGGCCCGTGCCGCTTGATCGCCTGGCTGGAACCGAAGCCGAACATCGTCAGCGCACCTTCAACGTGGCAAGGCCGATCAGCACCAGCACGACGCTGATGATCCAGAAACGCACGATCACCCGCGGCTCGGGCCAGCCCTTGAGCTCGAAGTGGTGGTGGATCGGCGCCATGCGGAAGATCCGCTTGCCGGTGAGCTTGAAGCTGGCCACCTGCAGCATCACCGACACGGTTTCCAGCACGAACACGCCGCCCATCACGATCAGCACGATTTCCTGGCGCACGATCACCGCCACGCAGGCCAGCGCCGCGCCGATGGCGAGCGCACCGACGTCGCCCATGAACACCTGTGCGGGATAGGTGTTAAACCAGAGGAAGCCCAGCCCCGCGCCGGCCAGCGCGCCGCAGAAGATCGAAAGCTCGCCCGCGCCGGGAATCGACGGGATGCCGAGGTACTCGGAGAACACCTTGTTGCCGGCGAGATAGGCGAACACGCCCAGCGCGCCGGACACCAGCACCGAGGGCATGATCGCCAGCCCATCCAGGCCGTCGGTCAGGTTCACCGCGTTGGAAAAACCCACCACCATGAAGTAGGCGACCACCACGAACAGCACGCCCAGCGGCAGCGCCACCTGCTTGAACAGCGGCACGTACAGCGCGGTCTCGGCCGGCAGCTGGGCGGTCTTGTACAGAAACACCGCCGCCGCCAGGCCGAACACCGACTGCCAGAAATACTTCCAGCGCGAGGCCAGCCCACGGCTGTCCCTGAGCACCAGCTTCTTGTAGTCGTCGTAGAAGCCGATCGCGCCGAAGGTGACGAGCACCGCCAGCACGATCCACACGTAGCGGTTGTGCAGGTCGGCCCACAGCAGCGTGGCGATGGCGATCGCCAGCAGGATCATCACGCCGCCCATGGTCGGCGTACCGGCTTTGACCAGGTGCGTCTGCGGGCCGTCGCTGCGCACCACCTGGCCGGCCTTGAGCGCGGCCAGCCGCATGATCAGGCCCGGACCCAGCAGCAGCGACATCGCCAGCGCGGTGAGCGCGGCCATGATCGTGCGGAAGGTGATGTACTGGAACAGGTGCAGGGCGGTGAAATGCCGCGCCATCCAGTCGGCCAGCTCAAGCAGCATCGATGGGGCCTCCGGAGGCGTGGGTTTGCTCTTTCAGTGACGACACAACCTGCTCCATGCCGGCCGAACGCGAGCCCTTGACCAGGCAGGTCACGCCCGCGTGCATCTGGCGTGCGAGCGAGGCGGCCAGCGCGGCCTTGTCGGCGTGGTGCTCGCCGCCCGTGCCGAAGGCCTTGACCGCCGCCGCGCTCAGCGGACCGACCGCGAACAGCCGCTCGATGCCGGCCGCCTTCGCACGCGCGCCGATGCCTTCGTGCAGCGCGCGCGCCTCGGGGCCGAGCTCGGCCATGTCGCCGAGCACCAGCCAGCGCTCGCCGGGCGCCAGCGCCAGCGTGTCGATGGCGGCGCCGACCGAGCCGGGATTGGCGTTGTAGCTGTCGTCGATCAGCGTCCAGCCGCCCGGCATCGCCTCGCTGCGCAGCCGCCCGGCCACGCCCGGCACGTGCAGCAGGCCGGCGACGATGGTTGCCAGCGGCACATCCAGCGCCAGTGCGATCGAGGCCGCGGCCAGCGCGTTGGCGATGTTGTGGCGTCCGGCCAGCGGCAGTGCCACCTCGGCTTCACCCTCGGGCGTGCGCAGCAGGAAGCGCGAACTGTCCACGCGTTGCTCGAGGATGGTCGCGCCGACGTCGACGTGGCCATCCAGGCCGAAGTGCAGCGTCGCCCGCGAGCCGGCAAGGCCTTCGAAGAAACCGGCGAAGGCATCGTCGGCATTGATGATCGCCACGCCGTCGGCCGGCAGCGCCTGGTACAGCGCGCCCTTGGTTTCGGCCACGCCCTCCAGACTGCCCATGCGCTCAAGGTGCGCCGGCGCGATGGTGTTGACGAGGCCGATATCGGGCCGCGCGATGGCCGCGAGGTAGGCGATGTCGCCTGGCTTGCCGGCACCCATCTCCAGCACCGCGTACTCGGTGTCCGCCGGCATTGCCAGCAGGGTCAGCGGCAGGCCCAGTTCGTTGTTGTAGTTGCCCGCGTTGACGTGGGTGCGGCCGTGGCGGGAAAGGATCGACGCGGTCAGCGTCTTGACCGTGGTCTTGCCGTTGGAACCGGTGATGCCGACCACGCGCACGTCGCGCTGCGCGCGCACTGCGCTGGCCAGGTCGCCAAGCGCCAGTTGGGTGTCGTGGACCAGCACCTGCGGCAGGTCCACGTCGACGCGGCGCGTGACCAGCGCCGCCGAGGCGCCGCGCAGGGCGGCCTCGCGCACGAAGTCGTGGCCGTCGACGCGCTCGCCCCGGATCGCCACGAACAGCTCGCCCGGCTGCAGCCGGCGGGTGTCGATCGCCACCCCGCTCACCTGCAGGTCGGGGCCGAGCAGGCCGCCGCCGGTCCACACCGCGATTTCGGAGAGGCGCATCATGCGTGGTTCTCCCGGGCCGGGCCGGCAAGGGCGGTGCGGGCGACGGCGAGATCGTCGAACGGACGCTTGCCGGCGGCGCCCTCCTGGTAGGTTTCGTGGCCCTTGCCGGCGATCAGCACGACGTCGTCGGGGCCGGCCTGCGCGATCGCCAGGGCGATGGCCGCGGCGCGGTCGCGCTCGACCGTAGCCGCGCGCTGCATGCCGGCGCGGATCTGCGCCACGATGGCATCGCCGTTCTCGCCACGCGGGTTGTCGTCGGTGACGATCGCCACGTCGGCCAGCCGCTCGGCGATCGCGCCCATCTGCGGACGCTTGCCCGCATCGCGCTCGCCGCCGCAGCCGAACACGCAGACCAGCCGGCCGGCGCAGTGCGCGCGCAACGCGGTGAGCGCCTGTTCCAGTGCATCGGGCGTGTGCGCGTAGTCGATCACGACCAGCGGATGGCGACCGTCGCCGCCGAGGCGATTCATGCGGCCGTTGACCGGCGCGAGTGCCTCGACCGCCTCGACGATGCGCGCGAACGGCTCGCCCAGCGCGCCGAGGCAGGCCACCACCGCCAGCAGGTTGGCCACGTTGAAACGGCCGAGCAGCGCGCTGCGGATCGCATGCGTGCCCCACGGCGTGCGCAGTTCGAAGGCCAGTCCCTCGGCGGAGGTCACGACGTCGGCGGCGCTGACATCGGCCACGGTGGCGATGCCAGTGCGCAGCACACGCATGCCATTCGGCAGGCGCTCGGCAAGCGCGCGACCGAAGGCGTCGTCCACGTTGACTGCGGCGGCCTTCAGCCCCGGGAAGGCGAACAGCTTGGCCTTGGCAGCACCGTAGGCTTCCATCGTGCCGTGGTAATCCAGATGGTCGCGCGTCAGGTTGGTGAACGCCGCGACCTCGAAGCCGACCGCGCCGACGCGGCCCTGCTCCAGCGCGTGCGAAGACACCTCCATCGCCACGTGCGTCGCACCCTGGTCGCGGAACCGCGCCAGCAACCGCTGCACGCTGATCGCATCCGGCGTGGTGCGTTCGCCCTCGTCGAGTGCGCCGTAGAGGCCGGCGCCCAGCGTGCCGATGCTGGCCGCGGTGCGGCCCAGCCGCGACAGCGCCTGGGTGATCAGCTGCACCGTCGAGGTCTTGCCGTTGGTGCCGGTGACGCCGACGATGCGCAGCGCGCGCGCGGGATGGTCGTAGAAGCGCGCGGCGATTTCGCCCAGGCGCGCGTGCAGGTCGTCGATCCACAGCACCGGCACGCCGGGAGTGAAACCCGCCACCGCCGGCGCTTCGGCCAGTACCACGGCGGCGCCGCGCGCCACCGCCTCGGCGGCGTAGGCGATGCCGTGCGCGCGAGTGCCGTGCAGCGCCACGAAGGCCTCGCCGGGCTGCACCTGGCGCGAACCGAGAGTGAGGCCGCAGATACGAAGATCGCCGAGCGCACCTGCGTCGGCGAAGTCGTGCAGCAACGCGGAGAGGGGGCGCGTCGTCATGGCCCGTCCTCCATCGGTGCGTCGTCGATCGGCATATCGGTCGGCGGCTTGCTACCGGCCAGGCCGTTCGGGCTCATCAATGGCCCGCCGGCATACCAGCGCCCGATGTTGTCAGGCGGCACGTCGAGCAGGCGCAACGCGCCTTCCATCACCCGCGCGAACACCGGCGCGGAAATGATGCCGCCGTAGTAGCTGCGCTTCTGCGGGTCGTCGATGACCACCACGCCGACCAGCCGCGGGTGGCTCGCAGGCACCAGCCCGGCGAAGGCGGCGGTGTAGTTGTTGCGCGAGTAGCCGCCGACCGCGGCCTTGTGCGCCGTGCCGGTCTTGCCGGCCACGATGTAGTTGGCGATGCGCGCGGTCGTGGCGGTGCCGCCCGGCGCGGTCACCGTCTCCATCATCTGGACGATCTCGTCGGCCACCTGCGTCGAGACGATCGCCCGCGGTTCGTTGTCGGCGCCCTTGATGAAGCTCGGCGTGTGCATCACGCCGTGGTCGCCCAGCGTCGCGTACGCGTTGGCCAGCTGCAGCGGCGTCACGTTAAGGCCGTAGCCGTAGCCCATGATCGCCTGTTCCAGCGGACGCCAGTCGCGGCCGATGCGCAGCAGGCCGGAGGACTCGCCGGGAAAGCCGCTGTTGGTGCTGTTGCCGAAGCCGAACGCGCGATAGGTGTTGTACATGAGCGCCGTGTCGAGCGTCATCGCGATGCGCGCGGCGCCCACGTTGCTCGACTTGGTGATCACGCCGGTGGGCGTGAGCACCCCATAGTTGTGCGTGTCGTGGATGTCGTGACCCTGGAAGTACCAATGGCCGCCGGTGGTATCGATCAGCGGACTGGTCGGCGTGTACTTGCCGCTGGACAGCGCCGCCGCCATCAGGATCGGCTTGATCGTCGAACCAGGCTCGATCAGGTCGGTGACGGCGCGGTTGCGCCGGTCGGAGAACTTGCTGCCGCCCAGCGCGTTGGGGTTGTAGGTCGGCAGGTTGACCATCGCCAGCACTTCGCCGGTCGGCACGTCCAGGATCACCATCGATCCGGAGGCCGCATCGAACTCGGTCAGCGCGTTCTTCAGCTCGTTGTAGGCGAGAAACTGGATGCGCCGGTCGATGCTGAGCGTGAGGTTCTTGCCCGGCTTGGGCTCGCGCACCTGCTCGACGTCCTCCACCACGTGGCCCATGCGGTCGCGGATCACCCGCTTGGCGCCGGGCTGGCCGGACAGCCAGTCGTCGAAGGCCAGTTCCAGCCCCTCTTGGCCATGATCATCGATATTCGTGAAGCCGAGCACGTGCGAAGTCACTTCGCCCGACGGGTAGTAGCGGCGGTATTCGCGCTGCGCGTTGACGCCCGGGATGTCCAGGTCCAGCACGGCTTGCGCCGCCTCCGGCGGCATCTGCCGACGCAGGTAGACGAATTCGCGGTCCGAGCGCTGCGCCAGACGCTCCTTCAGCTCGCCCGCATCCACGCCGAGCGCGGCGGCGAGGTCGGGGATGCGGTCGGCGTTCTCCAGCACCTGCGGCGGATTGGCCCAGATCGACATCACCGGCGTGGACACCGCCAGCGGTTCGCCGTTGCGGTCGAAGATGGTGCCGCGCGAGACCGGGATCTTCACCTCGCGCAGGAAGCGCGCGTCGCCCTGGTCCTGGTAGAACTGCTTGCGCATCACCTGCAGGTCGAACGCGCGCGCGACCAGCCCGAGCGAGGCCAGCGACAGCACGCCCACCACCAGCAGGATGCGCCGGCGTGCACTGGGGCCGGCGCCGCGGCGGCGGCCGCCGGAAGGTTGCGGCGTCGGTCGGCGCACGCTCATCGGCGCACCAACTGGATGTCTTGCGGCCTGGGCGTGACCATGCCGAGCTTGCTGCGCGCTTCCTGGTCGATGCGGCGCGGCTCGGCCCAGGTCGCCTGCTCCAGCTCGAGCCGGCCGTATTCGACGTTGAGCTCGTCGCGCTGGTTCTGCAGGCGGGTCAGTTCGACGAACAGCACGCGGCTCTCGTGGCGCGTCCATACCACGCCGATCGCGCTGACCAGCACGGCCAGCAGCACGATCACCAGTGCGATGCCGCCGAGCGCCCTCATGCGAGCTTCTCCGCCACGCGCAGCACCGCCGAGCGGGCGCGCGGATTGACCGCAAGCTCCTCATCGGAGGGAAAGCGCGCCTTGCCCACCGCCGCCAGCCGTGCCGGCGCCGCGGCGACCGGCGGGCCGCGCCGGCTGCCTTGCACACGGCCGGAGTGGTCTCGGATGAACTGCTTGACCGTGCGGTCCTCCAGCGAGTGGAAGCTGATCACCGAAAGCCGCCCACCGACCTTGAGCCGCTCCAGCGCGGCATCGAGCCCGCGCTGCACGGCATCAAGCTCGCCGTTCACGCGGATGCGCAGGGCCTGGAAGCTGCGCGTGGCCGGGTGCTTGCCCGGCTCGCGGCGGCCGATGGTGCGCTCGATCAGCGCCGCCAGTTCGCCGGTGCGGGCGATCGGCGCCTCGGCGCGGCGCGCGACGATGGCGCGGGCGATCTTGCGGCTGAAGCGCTCCTCGCCGAAGGTCCACAGCACGTCGGCGATCTCGCGCTCGTCGGCGCGGGCGAGGAACTCCGCGGCGCTCTCGCCCTGGGTGGTGTCCATGCGCATGTCCAGCGGCGCGTCGGCCATGAAGCTGAAGCCGCGCGCGGCCTCGTCCAGTTGTGGCGAGGACACGCCGAGGTCGAGCAGCACGCCGTCCAGGCCGCCGACGGTCTCGTCCCACTCGGCCAGTTCGGCGAAGTTGCCGTGGCGGATCGCCACGCGCGGCTCATCCGCGAACGCTTCGCGGGCGGCGGCGATGGCGGTCGGGTCGCGGTCCATCAGCAGCAGCCGGCCGTCGGGCCCCAGGCGCGACAGCACCGCGCGTGCGTGGCCGCCGCGTCCGAAGGTGCCATCCAGATACCGCCCGCCTGCCTGCACGGCAAGGCCCTCCACCGCTTCGTCCAGCATCACCGGGATGTGCCGCAACTCGGCCATGCCGCACCCTCCCGTCCCGTCTTCGTCCCGCACCGAAAGCACCGCGCCTTACAGGCGCAGGTCCGCCATGTCGTCAGTGATGTCGTCTTCGCCGAGGGTCTGGCGGATCTTGGCCAGGTGCGCCTGTTCGCTCCACAGCTCGAACTTGTTGCCCATGCCCAGCAGCACCGCCTTCTTCTCGATGCCGGCGGCGGCGCGCTGGCTGGCCGGCAGCAGGACGCGCGATGCGCCATCCGGCTCGACCACGGTCGCCGCGCCCACCAGCTTCATCTGCAGGTTGCGGTGCGGCGCCTTGACCATCGGCAGCGCGTTGACCTGGTCGCGCACCTTTTCCCACTCGGCATAGGGAAACAGCCACAGGCAGCCCGTCTCGAACGGGCTGTAGGTGACCACCAGTCGATTGGCGCAGGCGCCCGCGACCAGCTCCCGATACATGGTCGGGATGGCCAGCCGGCCCTTGTCATCGACGGTGATGGCGGTTTCGCCCTGGAACACCTGCGTGGACTCCACTGATTCCCACGATTTCACACAGGGTCCCACGATACGTCTCGCCTTTTGAGACGTCAAGGGAATTTTGCTTGCGAATCAAGGAGAAAGGCGGAAGTGTGGACGTATTTCCAGCCGTTTCGGAGAAAGGTCGGCAAGGTGATTGAAAGCTTGGGAAATTTTCAAATGGCCTGTGAGGCAAGTCACGGGCTTTTCGACGCCCACCCGGGCCGGACATGAACTGCCTGTTCAGGCCTAGGGTCCCTGCAGGAGCGACGACCGTTAGCCACCATCCCGCGCGACCCTTGGCATCAGCGCCTGCCGGATCGACCCGCCAGAAACGGAAAGGGCCAGGGCAGCGCGATCCCCTGCGCCACCCTGGCCCTTCCCTGGCAACGTGGCGAGGCACGCTGCCGCTAGAGGCGGAGCCGGCCTGTAAGCCGGGTTCTGTACGCCTTGCGGCGTGACAGTCATTCCTCTCGGCCAGGCGTCGCCGCCTGGCTCCAGCGACCTACCCGGGAACAACGCGGGCCGCGTTATCGTTCCCCTATTCGGTCTTGCTCCGGGTGGGGTTTACCGTGCCGTGCGGCGTTGGCCCCGCACGCGGTGCGCTCTTACCGCACCCTTTCACCCTTACCTGTGCCCTTGCGGGCCATCGGCGGTCTGCTCTCTGTTGCACTGGCCGTCGGCTCGCGCCGCCCAGGTGTTACCTGGCACCCTGCCCTGCGGAGCCCGGACTTTCCTCGACGCACTCGCGTGCGACGCGACTGTCCGGCCGACTCCAGTGTCGATTGTAGTCGAAGCATGCACACGGCGGGCTTCACCCCACCACGCGTAGTCAGCAAACGGCCGGTTCGACGATCGGCGCCGACTACGAAGCTTCGTAGAGGCTCTTGCGCGGCGCACCAGTGATCGCCGCGGCCAGCTTGGCCGCCTTGGCCGGCGGCAACTCCTCGCGCAGCAGTGCGAACACGCGCTGCCCTTCGGCCAGCCGCGCGTCCGTTTCCTCGCCGCGGCCGGCGACGAGGATCACGCACTCGCCGCGCTGCTGGTCCGGATCACCGGCCACGCGCGCGGCCAGTTGCTCCAGCGGCTCGCCGATCACCGTCTCGAACAGCTTGGTCAGTTCGCGCGCCAGCACCGCCTCGCGCGCGCCGCCGAACACTTCGCGCATGTCCGCCAGGCTTTCGGCCACCCGATGGGACGACTCATAGAAGATGAGCGTGCGCGGCTCGCCGGCCAATTCCTGCAGGCGGCTGCGCCGCGCACCCGCCTTCGGCGGCAGGAAGCCTTCGAACACGAAGCGATCGCTGGGCAACCCGGCCACCGACAGCGCCGCGATCGCCGCGCAGGCGCCCGGCACCGGCACGCAACGGATGCCGGCCGCGCGCGCAGCACGCACCAGGCGGAACCCCGGATCGCTGACCAGCGGCGTGCCTGCGTCGGAAATCAATGCCACCGATTGCCCTTCCAGCATGCGCCGCACCAGCGCATCGACCGCTTCGCGCTCGTTGTGCTCGTGCAGCGCCACCAGCGGCACGTCGACGTTGTGGTGCAGCAGCAGCGGACGGCTGTGGCGGGTGTCCTCCGCGGCGATCACATCGGCCGCGCGCAGCGTGGCGATCGCGCGCGCCGAGATGTCGTCGCGGTTGCCGATCGGCGTGGCGACGACCGACAAGCTGCCGGGCTGGACAGTAGGCATGGGAACTCCGAAGCGGTGCGCAAAGGGCGCGCGGCACGATCGGCTATGATCGCTCACCATGTCGACCACGACCAAGGGACACTCCATGCGACTGCTTCGCGCCGCCAGCCTCGGCCTGCTGATCGCCTTGGCCTCGAGCGCCTGCGTGCCGACCAAGGTGACCCGCTCGCCGCAGGAACTGGCCGCCGCGCAACATGCCGAGCAGCTCGTCAGCCAGGGCCAGTTCGACCAGGCTGTGCAGGCCTATCTCGACCTCGCCCGACAGACCGGCGACACCGACCACTACCGCATCCTGGCCGCCGAGGTGTACCGCGAGGAAGGTGCGATCGACCAGGCCGCGCCGCTGCTCGACCAGGTGCGCCGCCCGCGCCTCGAGGCCGAGGACGCCGCGCGCTACGACCTGCTCCGGGCGGAACTGGCGCTCGCCCACCACGATGCGCACACCGCGCTGCAACTGACCACCCAGCCTGCGCCAGTACCGTCCGCGCTCGAACTGCGCCTGCTCGAACTGCGCGCACGCGCCATGGAAGCCAGCGGCGACCTGTGGGGCGCCGCGCGCACGCGCGTGCAGATGGACCCGCAGCTCGAAGGCCTGGACCACACGCAGAACCGCAAGCAGATCCTCGATCTGCTCGGCCGGCTGGGGGTCGAGCCGCTGAAGCGCCGCGGCACCGCCATGCAGCAGGGCGACCGCATGCTGCCCTGGATCAACGAGGCGCTGACCCAGCTCGGCGTGCCGGTGGCCCAGCCGCAGCCGGATCTCGACCAGCCGGTCGGCACCATGCTGCCCGGCGCCAACGCGAACGTGCGCGAGGGTTACCGCATGCCCGCGCGCGTGGCGCTGCTGCTGCCGCTGGGCGGCAACTTCGCCGGCGCCAGCGGTGCGATCCGCCAGGGCTTCTTCGCCGCCTACGCCGACGCCGCGCGCAACAACGCGCCGCGCGCCGCGGTGAAGGTCTACGACAGCGGCGGTAGCGCCGACAGCGCGCTGAAGGCCTATCAGCAGGCCGCCAGCGATGGCGCACAGCTGGTCGTCGGCCCGCTCACCCGCGCCGAGGTGGCCGCCGTGTTCGGCCAGGCGCAGCTCCCGGTGCCGCTGCTCGCGCTCAACCATCCGGACGACAAGAGCCTGCCCGCCGCCGGCGCCACCGAGTTCGGCCTGCTGCCGGAAACCGAAGGTGCACAGGCGGCCGACCACATGGTCGAGCGCGGCATCCACGGCGCCTACGTCATCGTTTCGGACGACGACTTCGCCCAGCGCGCCGCCGGCGCCTTCAAGGCCGAGCTGGAGGCTCGCGGCGGCCACGTCGCCGGCATGGCCACGCTGCCGCCGGGCAAGGTGAACTACGCCAACGCGATCGCCGGGCTCAACATGCCAACCTCCGCGACGCCGCTGGCCGGCAGCGAGCCCGCAGCGGCCAGCTCGGCACCGGCCGCGGCCGGCAGCGCAGCGGTCGCCGCACCGGCACCGGTGCCGACCGGCGACACCGGCGTCTTCATCAGCATGCGGCCGGAGCAGGCGCGTCTGCTGCTGCCGCAGATGCACATCGCGCACGTCGGTCTGCCGGTGTTCGCCACCTCGCACATCTACGCCGGCGTGGACGACGCCGCAGCCGACCGCGACCTCGACGGCGTCGAGTTCTCCGACGCGCCCTGGCTGTTCGACGCCCAGCCGGGCCTGCCCAGCCACGACGCGATCGCTGCCCAGTTGCCCGCCGCGCGCGGCACCTCGGCGCGGCTGTTCGCCTTCGGCATGGATGCGTGGAACCTGGTGCCCTACCTCGACTGGCTGCGCGACCATCCAGGCAGCTACCTGCCCGGCGCCAGCGGCCAGCTCGCGGCCGACCAGTTCGGCCGCGTGCGCCGCGTACTGGTGTGGGCGCGTTTCCAGGACGGCCTGGCGCGCCCGCTGACCGGCAGCCTGCAGCTGGATGACGTGCCTTCCGCAGCGCCGCCGGTGGACGAGGGCGGCGGCACGCCGATCCCGGCCACCTCCACCGGCGTGCCGCCGGCCAGTTCGACCGGCCAGCCGCCCGCGGGCCACTGATGCGCGCGGCCGGCGACGCCTTCGAACAACGCGCCTGCCGCGAGCTCGAACGCGCCGGCCTCACACCGCTGGCGCGCAACTACACCACCCGCCACGGCGAACTGGACCTGGTCATGCGCGAGGGCGACACGGTGGTGTTCGTCGAGGTGCGCTACCGCGTGCGCGCCGGCCACGGCGACGCCGCCGCCTCGGTCACGCGGGCTAAGCAGGACAAGCTGATCCGCACCGCGCACCTCTGGCTGGCGGCGCATGCGCAGCATGCCCATCGCCCCTGCCGCTTCGACGTGGTGAGCTACGACGGACCCGCCGCCAATGCGCAGATGCACTGGCTGAAGGGCGCCTTCGAAGCCGAGTGAGCCTGCCGGCCATGCCGCTATCCGACGCCCTCCTCCACGCGCTGCAACCGGTCTTCGGCGACGCCCTGCACACCGGCCCGGCCGAGCGCCTGGCCTACGCCTACGACAACTCGCGCCTCAACGCGCAACCGGACGCCGTGGTGTTCCCCACCGAACACGCCCAGGTCGAGGCGCTGGTACGCCTGTGCCGCAAGCATCGCGTGCCGCTGGTCGCGCGCGGCCGCGGCAGCAACACCACCGGCGCCACGGTGCCGGTGGACGGCGGCATCGTCGCCAGCTTCGAGCGGATGAACCGCATCCTGCGGATCGACCCGGCCAACCGCCTGGCCGTGGTCGAACCGGGCGTGATCAACGGCGACCTGCAACGCGCACTGGCGCCGCACGGGCTGTTCTGGCCGCCCGATCCGAGCTCCTCGCCCTGGTGCAGCATCGGCGGCAACCTCGCCTGCAACGCGGCCGGCCCGCGCGCGGTCAAGTACGGCGCGCCGCGCGAGAACACCCTGGGCCTGCGCGCGGTCGCCGGCAGCGGCGAAGGCTTCCGCTGCGGCACCTTCACCAGCAAGGGCGCCACCGGCTATGACCTCACCCGCCTGCTGATCGGTTCGGAAGGCACGCTGGCGCTCATCACCGAGGCCACGCTCAAGCTCACGCCCAGGCCCTCGGCCATCCGCACGCTGCGCGCCACGTATCGCGACGTGGGCGCCGCCGCGCAGGCGGTCGCGCGCATCATGGGCCAGCCGGTGACGCCCTGCGCGCTGGAGTTCATCGACGAAACGGCGCTCAGGCTCGCGCACGCGCATGCGGGGAACGAGGTGCCGCTGGCGGGCGCCATGCTGATGATCGAGGTCGACGGCGAGCCGGACACGCTCGATGCCGCGGTCGCCGCGGTTTCCGAAGCGGCACGCGGTGCGGGCATGGAATCCCTGCACGTGGCGGCCACCGCGGAAGAAGCGCAGAAGCTCTGGGTCGCGCGCAAGGCGCTCTCCCCCGCGCAGCGCACGATCGCCCCGGACAAGATCAACGAAGACGTGGTGGTGCCGGTCAGCCGCCTGCCCGAGCTGGTCGAAGGCATCCGGCGCCTGGCGGCGAAGCACGACGTGCTGGTGGTGAGCTTCGGCCACGCCGGCAACGGCAACCTGCACGTCAACCTGCTGCCGCGCGACGCGGCCGAACGCGAACGCGCGCAATCGTGCCTGGCCGAGGTCTTTGCGCTGGTAATCGAACTCGAGGGCACGCTGTCGGGCGAGCACGGCATCGGCCGGGCCAAGCGCGAGTTCATGCCGCTCGCGCTGCAGCCGGCGACGCTGCACCTGATGCGCGAGGTGAAGCACGCCTTCGATCCCGACGGCATCCTCAACCCCGGCAAGCTGTTGCCCTGACGCGAGTGGGCCACTGAAGCGAGGCGCTACCATGTTCCGCTTCCAACCCGACGTGCACCATGCCCCGCCCCTCCCCGCTAGACCGGCTGCTCACCGAGATCCGCGCCTGCCAGCTGTGTGCCGCGCACCTGCCCCATGGCGTGCGCCCGGTGCTGCAGGCCTCGGCCACCTCGCGCCTGCTGATCGTGAGCCAGGCGCCGGGACGCAAGGTGCATTTGAGCGGCGTGCCGTTCGATGACGTGAGCGGCGACCGTCTGCGCGACTGGCTGGGTCTGGACAAGGTCGCGTTCTACGACGCGTCAAGGGTGGCCATCGTGCCGATGGGTTTCTGCTTCCCTGGCAGCGCGAACGGCGCCGACCTACCGCCTCGACGCGAATGTGCGCCGGCCTGGCATCCGCGGCTGCTGCCGCTGCTGAAGAAGGTCGACCTGACCCTGGCGATCGGCCGCTACGCCCAGGTGGGCCTGCTTGGCGCACAGGCCGGCCCGAGCCTCACCGATACGGTGAGCGACTGGCGCACGCACCTGGCCCGCGGCGTGCTCCCGTTGCCACATCCGAGCCCGCGCAACCAGCTATGGACCAAGCGCAACCCGTGGTTCGCGGAGGAGCTGCTGCCGGTACTGCGCGAACGCGTCGCCCTTGCCCTGCATTCGTAGGGTCAGGCCCGACGGGCGAGGATGAGATGCAGGCCGAAGGCCACGAACACGGCGCCGGCGAAACCGTCGATCCAGCGTGCCAGCCGCAGGTAGCCACGGCGCATCGCCGGCAGCGCGAAGAACGCCGCGACCAGCGCGAACCAGGCGAACGTCTCGGCCACGATTAGCGCCCACAAGCCCCAACGCGCGGCGGCATCCACACGGTCGCCCAGGAAGGCCGAGAACACGCTGCCGAAATAGACCACCACCTTCGGATTGGCCAGGTTGGTCAGCAGGCCCGCGCGCATCGTGGCCAACTCGCCGCCGGGCGTGGCCACGGCTTCGCCATGCACAGCGGGCGCATGCGCGAATGCGCCGCGCAGCATGCGCCATCCCATCCATACCAGGTACAGGCCGCCGGCCACGGCGATCAGTTGCTGCAGCCACGCCAGCCGGTGCAATAACAGTTGCAGCCCGAGCAATGCCAGCGCCGACCACAGCGTGATCCCCAGCGTGATGCCCAGCACGCCGAACAGCGCCTGCTTGCGCGACCGGCTGACCGCCGTCTGCGAAACGAAGAAGAAGTCGGGACCGGGACTGAGCAGCGCGACCAGGTGGACGAGAGCGATGGTGAGGAAAAGATTCATGGATGGCGGTCCGTAGTGAACGTCCGAGCTTAAGTGGTCACGTACTTCGCCCTTTCCCCGGGAAGGAAGATCACGTGTCCACGCGAGGCACCGGGCACTCCGGCCCTTGGGAAACGATGTCTGCAAACCCGACGTGCGCACCGAACACCGAATCCGGAACAGCAGCCGCGGCAGGATCAACGCGCATGTCCACGCGCTGCGCTGCGCCTTGCCCGCCCGCAACCGTTTCTCTAACCTGCCGGACTTTGCAGCCAGGGCGTTCGTCCCGCGGCTTTTGCAGGGGGAAAGCACATGCGGGACTTTGCACCATGAACATCAAGCTGCGCCTGATCGTGATGAACTTCCTGCAGTACTTCGTGTGGGGTTCATGGCTCACCACCATCGGCGCCTACTGGTTCCAGACCCGCCACTGGGGCGGCGCCGAATTCGGCGCGATCTTCTCGACCATGGGCATCGCCTCGCTGTTCATGCCGGCGATCACCGGCATCATCGCCGACAAGTGGATCAACGCCGAGCGCCTGTACGGCATATTGCACCTGGGCGGCGCGCTGATGCTGTTCATCGTGCCGATGGTCGACAATCCGGCCACGCTGTTCTGGGTGATGCTGGTCAACATGTGCTTCTACATGCCGACCATCGCGCTCTCCTACACGCTGGGCTACAGCGCACTCAGGACCGAGGGCGTGGACATCGTCAAGGTGTACCCGCCGATCCGCGTGTGGGGCACGGTTGGCTTTATCGCGGCGATGTGGGCGATCAGCCTGCTGCACATCGAGACCTCGCCGGGACAGTTCCGCATAGCCGCCATCGCGTCGGCGCTGCTCGGCCTGTACGCCTTCTCGCTGCCGCGCTGCCCGCCGCGCGACACGCGCCATACTTCGATGATCGACGTGCTCGGTCTGCGCTCGTTCGCACTGTTCAAGAACTACAAGATGGCGGTGTTCTTCCTGTTCGCGATGGCGCTGGGCGCCGCGCTGCAGCTCACCAACGCCTACGGCGACACCTTCCTGCACGACTTCGGCAAGGTCGATGCCTATAAGGGCCTGCTCACGGTGCGTTACCCGAACATCGTGCTGTCGATCTCGCAGATGTCCGAAACGCTGTTCATCCTCGCGATCCCGTTCTTCCTCAAGCGCTTCGGCATCAAGACCGTGATGCTGATCAGCATGGTCGCCTGGGTGCTACGCTTCGGCCTGTTCGCCTACGGCAACCCGGCGGAACTGCTGTGGATGATCGTGATGTCGAACATCGTCTATGGCATGGCGTTCGACTTCTTCAACATCTCCGGCTCCCTGTTCGTCGAGGGCCAGGCCGACCCGAAGATCCGCGCCAGCGCACAGGGCCTGTTCATGCTGATGACCAACGGCGTCGGCGCGGTGCTCGGCAGCTCGATCAGCGGCCAGGTGATCGAGCGCTTCTTCACCGCGCCGGATGGTGCGCTGCAGTGGCACGGCATCTGGCTGAGCTTCGCCGGCTACGCGCTGGTGGTGGCGGTGCTGTTCGTGATCCTGTTCCGCCACAAGCACATTCCGGAGAACGCGGCGCAGGCGAACCTGGGGCAGCAGGCGGGGGTCTGATTTCCCCGCCTCGCGCAATTTCCTGCTTGTTGTTGAGAATCATTTTCATTAGCATGCACAGCCTTCCCCACTGGAGGCTGTCATGTCGTCGTCCGTACGTCCGCTCGCGCTCGCCCTGACCCTGGCCCTGGCGGCCCCGCTGCACGCGGCGGACACCACGCAGGCGACGAACCTCGAGCGGGTCGAGGTCTCCGAGAGCACCCTGCGCCTGCCGCGCAGCCAGGGCGCGCTGCCGATGACGATCACCGTGATCGACCGCCAGGAGCTGGCCAACCAGCTGGCGATCACGCCGGACCTCGGCGATGCCATCGGCGCGCTGGTGCCCTCCTTCGCGCCGTCGACGCAGAAGCTCTCGGTGCGCGGCCAGACCCTGCGCGGCCGCAACCCGCTGTACATGATCGACGGCGTGCCGCAGTCCAGCCCGCTGCGCAACGGCTCGCGCGACGGCTACACGATCGATCCGGCGATGATCGAGCGGATCGAGATCGTCGAGGGCTCCAACTCGCTACAAGGCCTGGGCGCCGCCGGCGGCATCATCAACATCATCACCAAGCATGCGCCGACGAAGGACGGCATCCGCCAGGAAGTCACGCTGGACGCCAGCGCGCCCACGCAGGGCGCCGAGGGCCTGGGCTACGGCGGGGCCTGGCTGATCGGCGCGCGTTCGGGCGCGTTCGACCTGGTCGCCGGCGCCTCCTGGCGCAAGCGCGGCATGTATTCGGATGCGCGCGGACGGCTGATCGGCGTCGACGGCACCCAGGGCGACCTGATGGAATCGCAGAGCTGGGACGGCTTCGCCAAGCTCGGCTACACCTTCGCCGGCGAGCGCCGCCTGCAGCTGACCGCCAACCGTTTCGACCTCGAGGGCAACGGCGACTACACCGCCGTCTCCGGCGACATGGACGCGGGCGTCCCGACCACCTCGGTGCGCCAGAAGCAGCCGGGCCTGGCGCCGCGCAACCGGGTGCTGACCACCAGCCTGGACTACCGCGACCCGCAACTGGCCGGCGGCGAACTACGGGCGCAGCTCTACCACCAGCGCAACCGCGAACTGTTCGGCGGCGGCACCTTCGGCACCTTCCAGGATCCTGCCTACGGTCCGCTGGTGTTCGACCAGTCGCAGAACGAATCGGTCAAGGACGGCGCACGGTTGTCGTGGGCGCGCCGCGGCCTGTTCGACGACACGCTGACCGTGCTGGCCGGCGCCGACGGCTATCGCGACCGCACCCACCAGTCGCTGGCGCAGACCGGCCGCGACTGGGTGCCCGAAAGCACCTACACCGGCTGGGCGCCGTTCCTTCAGGCCGAGTACTGGCCGCTGCAGGCGCTGTCGATCAACGCCGGCCTGCGCCAGGAACACGGCCGGCTGGAAGTTCCGACCTTCCGCACGCTGGCCTCCTACGGCGGCGTGACCGTCGAAGGCGGTTCGCGCAGCTTCAAAAAGACGCTGCCGAACATCGGCGCGGTCTGGTACCTAACCGACGCGCTCAACCTGTTCGCCAGTTACGCCGAGGGCTACACCCTGCCCGACGTCGGCCGCGTGCTGCGCGCGATCAGCGTGCCGGGCCAGAGCGTCAGCCAGTTCCTGGACCTCAAGCCGGTGGTGTCGGACAACCGCGAGGTGGGCGCCGAGTACGCCGGCGCCGCCTTCAATGCGCGCGTGAGCTACTGGACCTCGACCTCGAAGCTCGGCGCACTGCTGGTGTTCGACGCGCCCAACCAGGTCTACAACGTGACCCGCCAGCGCACCGAGATCAGCGGCTGGGAAGCGCGCGCCGGCTGGACTCCGCGCGAAGGCACGCGGCTGGACGCCTCCTACGCGATCAACCACGGCCGTTCCGACCGCGACGGCGATGGCCAGGTGGATTCCGACCTGGACGGCGCCAACATCGCTCCGGACCGTCTGAACCTGTCGTGGACCCAGCGTTGGAACGGCGTGCTGTCGAGCTACCTGCAGCTCTCGCGCCTGGCCAGCCGCGACTTCGCCGCGCTGGGCGAGCGCACCGCGCACTTCGACGGCTATGTCACCGCCGACGCCTATGTGAAGTGGCACGCCGGCGCCGCCGGCGACTGGACGCTGGGCGTGCAGAACCTCACCAACAAGCAGTACATCAACTACGTCTCGCAGACGGTCGGCGACGACGACTCGTACTTCGCCGGCCGCGGCCGCACGGTCTCGCTCACCTGGCAGCAGGTGTTCTGAGCATGCTCGACAGGGTCAGGCACGACACCGCCCACCAGGCCGCACCGGCCCGTTCGGCCTTCGGGCTGCGCCACTGGCTGCGCAAGCTGCACCTGTGGCTGGGCCTGGGCGTGGGCACGGTCTACGCGCTCATCGCACTGAGCGGCAGCGTGCTGGCATTGCAGGGGCCGCTGCTGCGTGCGCTACACCCGGAACTCGCGGCGCATGCCCTGCCCACGCCGGCACAGGAAGCGGCAGTGCTGGAGCGCATCGCGCGCGAGTGGTCGCCGCAGGGACTGCGCAGCGCCGACCTGCCGGATGCCGAACTGCCGGTGTGGCAGCTCTACTTCAACGGTGGCGTGCGCCGCTACCTCGACCCGGCCAGTGGCGAACTGCTGCTGACCCGCACGCCAGGCAACGACGCGCTGCTCGCCCTGCGCGACTGGCACACCCACTTGCTCGCCGGCCGCGCCGGCGAAACCTGGCTCGGCGCGCTCGGCTGGCTCAGCCTGTTCCTGCTGGTCTCGGGCGTGGTGTTGTGGTGGCCGGGACGCGGGCGGGTCCTGGCGCACCTGAAGCCGCACACGCAGCCGCCGGTGCGACGCTGGCTGACCTGGCACCGCAGCTTCGGTGCAATGAGCCTGCCGGTGATGTTGCCGGTGACCCTGACCGGCACGCTGATGTGCTACCACGGGGGCACCCGCTCGACCCTGCAGGCGCTGTTCGGCGACGCGCCGGAAGCGCCGCAGCCGGCTCGCATCGCCATGCGCGACGCGGCGATCGATTGGCCCGCCGTGCTCGCCGCCGCACGGCAGGCGCTGCCGGGCGCCACTCTCGGCCGGCTTTCCTTTCCCAGCGAACGGGATGGCCGCGTCACCCTGCGTGCCCGCGTTCCGGGCGAGTGGAATCCGACCGGCCGCAGCATGATCTGGATCGACCCCTGGCAGCCGCGCGTGCTGGGCGTGTCGGACGCCACCCGCGCCGACACCGGCGTGCAGGTGAACAACGCGATCTACCCGCTGCACGCCGGCACCACCGGGCCGGTCTGGCGCACGCTGGTGATCGTCTCCGGATTACTGCCGCCGTTCTTCCTGGTGACCGGCTTCCTGTTCTGGCGGGCACGCACAAAGCGGCGCGGCTGAGGCCGACACCGGCGGTTCCCTGCCCGCGCTAGCATGCGCGCAGGTTACGGGGGATACGCCATGCAGGACGCCAATCGACGCCCCATCGCCGTGCGCGGCAGCGGCTGGGCGCAACGCGTCGCCGCGGTGCTGGCGCGCAGCCGGCTGACACCCAACCAGATCTCCGTGCTCAGCGTGCTGTTCGCGCTGGCCGGCGCCTGGGCCTTGCTTGCCCTGCCCGGCGCGGCCGGTGCGCTGCTGTGCGCGCTGGCCATCCTGCTGCGGCTGCTGTGCAACCTGTTCGACGGAATGGTCGCCGTCGAAGGCGGCAAGGGCACGGCGACCGGCGCGCTCTACAACGAACTGCCGGACCGGCTGGCCGACTCGCTGTTCCTGGTCGCGCTGGGCTACGCGATCGCCACGCCCTGGCTCGGCTGGCTGGCCGCCCTGCTGGCCGCGCTCACCGCCTACATCCGTGCGCTCGGCGGCGCACTGGGCCAGGCGCAGGATTTTCGCGGACCGATGGCCAAGCCGCACCGCATGTGGCTGCTGGGCGTGGCGCTGGTGCTGGCGGCGCTGCTGCCGGCGTGGCGCCAGCCGACCCTGCTCGCCACCGCGGTCATCATCGCCGGCGGTTCGGCGCTGACCTGCGTGACCCGCATCCGCGCGATCGCCGCGCGACTGAAGGGCGCCGGCGCATGATCACCTCGCGCATCCTGGTCGGCCTGGTACGCCTGCTGGTCGGTGCGCACGGCCGCTGGCTCGGTTGCGAGCCCAAGCCGGTACAACGTATCTACTTCGCCAACCACAGCAGCCACCTGGACACGCTGGCGCTGTGGGCCGCACTGCCGCCGCTGCTGCGCCGGCGCACGCGTCCGGTCGCCGCGCGCGATTACTGGGGCAAGGGCGGCCTGCGCGGCTTCATCGCCGAGCATGGTTTCCGCGCCGTCTACATCGAGCGCGACCGCGAGCGCCGCGACGGCGATCCGCTGGATCCCTTGTGCGAGGCGCTGGCCGCGGGCGATTCGCTGATCCTCTTCCCGGAAGGCACGCGCAGCCCCGATCCCCTGCCGCAACCCTTCAAGGCCGGGCTCTATCACCTGGCCCGGCGCCATCCGCAGGCCGAGCTGGTGGCGGTCTACCTGGACACGCTGCACCGGGCGATGCCCAAGGGCAGCCTGCTGCCGGTGCCGCTCACCTGCATGGTGCGCTTCGGCCGCGTGCTGCGGCTGGCCGAGGACGAGGACAAGGAAAGCTTCCTGCAACGCGCCCGCGCGGCGGTGGTGGAACTGGCATGAGCCCGCAACAGAAATTCTGGACCGTGATGGGCGCCGTGCTGGCGCTGCTGGTGGTGGCGAGCCTGATCGGCTGGGCGTTGGCGCGGCGCGCACGCAGCGAGGCATCCCGGGACGTCATCGCCAACCTGAACGCCCGCATCGGCGCCTGGTGGTGGATGGTGGCGATCCTGTGCGTGTGCTTCCTGCTCGGGCGGGTGGCCACGCTGGTGCTGTTCGCGCTGGCCTCGTTCTTCGCGCTGCGCGAGTTCCTCACCCTTACGCCGACGCGCCGCGGCGACCACCTGCCGCTGGTGCTGTGCTTCTACGTCGCGATTCCGCTGCAGTACTGGCTGATCGGCATCGACTGGTACGGGCTGTTCGCCATCTGCATCCCTGTGTACGGCTTCCTGCTGCTGCCGGCGATCACCGCGCTGGGCGGCGACACCGAGTCGTTCCTGGAGCGCACCACCAAGATCCAGTGGGGCCTGATGCTCACCGTCTACTGCATCAGCTACGCGCCGGCGGTCCTGCTGCTGCACGTGCCCGGCTACGAGGGCCAGAACCTGTTGCTGCTCCTGTACCTGCTGCTGGTGGTGCAGATCAGCGACGTGTTCCAGTACGTGTTCGGCAAGCTGTTCGGACGACGCAAGCTGGCGCCGTCGGTGAGCCCGTCCAAGACGGTCGAGGGATTGGTCGGCGGCGGGTTGTCCGCGGTGGCGGTGGGGGCGGGACTTTGGTGGATCACGCCGTTCTCGTTCTGGGGCTCGGCCGGGATGTCGCTGGTGATCGTGGTCGCCGGCTTCCTCGGCGGGCTGGCGCTGTCGGCGGTCAAGCGCAGCCTCGGTGCGAAGGATTGGGGACACATGATCGAGGGCCACGGCGGCATGCTCGACCGGCTCGATTCGGTCAGCTTCGCCGCGCCGGTGTTCTTCCATGTCGTGCACTACGCGCTGATGTAAGCCCTCGTAGGGCGGGCTTCAGCCCGCCTTCCCGGCCCGCGAAAGCGGTGGGTCGAAGTCCACTCTGCGGGTACCTCGTACAATGGGCGAATGCAGATCGGCCCCTACCGTATCGATCCGCCCGTGGTGCTCGCGCCCATGGCCGGGGTCACCGACAAGCCTTTCCGCCTGCTGTGCAAACGGCTGGGCGCGGGGCTGGCCGTGTCGGAGATGACCACCGCCGATCCGAAGCTCTGGCATACGCGCAAGTCGCTGCACCGCATGGATCACGCCGGCGAGCCGGAGCCCGTCAGCGTGCAGATCGCCGGCTACGATCCGGCGATGCTGGCCGAGGCGGCGCGTTTCAACGTCGCCAACGGCGCGCAGATCGTCGACATCAACATGGGTTGCCCGGCCAAGAAGGTGTGCAACGTCTGGTCGGGCTCGGCGCTGCTGCAGGATGAGCCGCTGGTGGCGCGCATCTGCAGGGCGGTGGTCGATGCCGTCGAGGTGCCGGTGACGCTGAAGATCCGCACCGGCTGGGACCATGAACACCGCAACGCGCTCAGCATCGCGCGCATCGCCGAGGACAGCGGCATCGCCGCGCTCTCGGTGCACGGTCGCACGCGCGCCGACAAGTACGAGGGCGAGGCCGAGTACGAGACCATCGCCGCGGTGAAGGCCGCCGTGCACATTCCGGTGCTGGCCAATGGCGACATCACTACGCCCGGGCGCGCCCGCCACGTGCTCGACGTCACCGGCGCGGATGCGGTGATGATCGGCCGCGGCGCGCAGGGGCGGCCGTGGATCTTCCGCGAGGTCGCGCACTACCTGGCCACCGGCGAAACACTGCCCGAGCCGACGCCGGCCGAAGTCGCCGGCATCCTGCTCGGCCACCTGGAACACCTGTACGCCTTCTACGGCGAGCAGGCCGGCGTGCGCATCGCGCGCAAGCACCTGGGCTGGTACGCCAAGGACCGGCCGGAGAACGCCGCCTTCCGGCACGTGGTCAACCGCGCCGAGAGCGCCGCCGAGCAGTTGCGCCTCACTGCCGAATACTTCGCCGGTCTGGGCGAACTCCGGCGTGCCGCCGCCTGACGATCACCTCGCTCCCGAAGGAGAGAGGTAAAAGCCGCCCGACTCCCCGCTTGCGGAACACAGAGCCCTCTCCCCTCCGGGAGAGGGTCGGGTGAGGGACCGGGGCTCGCGGGAGCCCTTTTCCAGCCGGCGTTGTTCAAAAGCTCGCGCCAGCCGCCTTGTCGCGAGGTTGCCCCTCACCCCAGCCCTCTCCCCGGAGGGGAGAGGGAGCAGCATCGTCGAAACGGCGCGTACCGCGGCGGGCATGCAACGAGACGGAAAGCCGAGCGCCGCCATTTGGCCGTCCATCCGTCCGGCGCCTGAACGGGTATGAAACCTTCACCCCGCGGTAGTACGCTGGCCTGCAATCCGCCGCGCCCCCGTGTATCATGCGCGGCTTCTTTATCTCTGTATCCGAAAGGAAGGATATAACCCGCGATGAGCAACTACCTCTTCACCTCCGAGTCGGTCTCCGAAGGCCATCCCGACAAGGTCGCCGACCAGATTTCCGACGCCGTCCTCGACGCGATCCTCGCGCAGGACCCGCGTGCGCGCGTGGCGTGCGAGACGATGGTGAAGACCGGCGTGGCGATCGTCGCCGGCGAGATCACCACCTCCGCCTGGATCGACCTGGAAGGCCTGACCCGCAAGGTCATCCTGGACATCGGCTACGACTCCTCCGACGTGGGTTTCGACGGCGCCACCTGCGGCGTGCTCAACCTGATCGGCAAGCAGTCGCCCGACATCAACCAGGGCGTGGACCGCAAGAAGCCCGAGGAACAGGGCGCCGGCGACCAGGGCCTGATGTTCGGCTACGCCACCAATGAAACGAAGGACTTCATGCCGGCGGCGATCTACTACTCGCACCGCCTGGTCGAGCAGCAGGCCAAGGTCCGCAAGAAGAAGAACTCGCCGCTGCCGTGGCTGCGCCCGGACGCCAAGAGCCAGGTGACCCTGCGCTACGAGAACGACGTGGCCGTCGCCATCGATGCCGTCGTGCTCTCGACCCAGCACGATCCGGGCATCAAGCAGAAAGACCTGATCGAGGCGGTGCGCGAGGAGATCCTGAAGCCCGTGCTGCCGGCCAAGCTGCTGCACAAGGGCACCAAGTTCCACATCAACCCGACCGGCAAGTTCGTGATCGGTGGCCCGGTGGGCGACTGCGGCCTGACCGGCCGCAAGATCATCGTCGACACCTACGGCGGCTGGGCCCGCCATGGCGGCGGTGCGTTCTCGGGCAAGGATCCGTCCAAGGTCGACCGCTCGGCCGCCTATGCCGCGCGCTACGTCGCCAAGAACGTCGTCGCGGCCGGCCTGGCTGACCGCTGCGAGGTGCAGGTGTCCTACGCGATCGGCGTGGCCGAGCCGACCTCGATCTCGGTGACCACCTTCGGCACCGGCAAGATCTCGGACGAGAAGATCGAGAAGCTGATCCGCAGGCACTTCGACCTGCGTCCGTACGGCATCATCAAGATGCTCGACCTGATCCACCCGATGTACCAGCAGACCGCCAGCTACGGCCACTTCGGCCGTGCCCCGTACGAGGTGAAGGCCGCCGACGGCAGCACGTTCACCGCGTTCTCGTGGGAGAAGACCGACAAGGCCGAGGCGTTGCGCGCCGACGCGGGTCTGGGCGGCAAGCGCAAGTAAGCGCACCGCCAGGCGAAATGAAAAACCCGCGGCATGCCGCGGGTTTTTTCGTTTCCGACACCATCAACCGGGAGGGGGTCAGTCGTCGCCTTCCGCGGCGGCCGACCGCTTGGTCGTGCGGTCGGCCAGCTTGACCGAGTGATGGCGGGCACGATGGGTGGAGCGGCGGGCGGTGGTCGTCTTGCCGTGGTGTTTCGCGCGCCGCGGCGACGACGTCGGCGCCGGGTCGGCCTCGGCGTTGGCGATCGGCGAAAGCGCGGCAAGCACACGGTGGGCCACGCCCGTGGCAGGCTGGCCCGCGGCAGCCAGCGCGTCGGCCGCCGCGCTCTGCTCGAAGCCGGCGTCGAGCAGGCTCGCCATCAGCCGGTCGCGCTTGGCTGCGGTGCGCCCGCCCAGCACCACGGCGAACAGCCGGTGACCATCGCGCACGGCGGTGGAGGCCAGGTTGAAGCCCGATGCGGCGATGTAGCCGGTCTTCAGGCCATCCATGCCTTCGTAGCGCTCCATCAGGTGGTTGTGGCCGCGCACCACGCGCCCTTCGAAGGTGAACTCGCGGGTCGAGAAGTAGTGCGAGTACTGCGGGAAGTCACGGTACAGCGCCATGGCGAGCGTCAGCAGGTCGCGCGCAGTCGATACGTTGTTCGGATCGGGCAGGCCCGAGGCATTGTCGAAATGCGTGCCGCTCATGCCCAGCAGCGCCGCCTGGGCGTTCATCATGTCGGCGAAGCCCGCTTCGGAACCGCCGATGCTCTCCGCGGCCACGGTGGCCGCGTCGTTGGCCGACTTGGTCACCATCGCCAGGATGCAGTCCTGCACCGAGATGGTCTTGCCCGCGCGCAGGCCCAGCTTGCTCGGCTCCCGGTTGGCCGCCCATCGCGACACCGGCAGGTTGTCCTCGAGCGTGAGGCGGCCGGCCTTGAGCTCGCGGAAGGTCAGGTAGAGGGTCATCATCTTGGTCAGCGAGGCCGGGTAGTTCTGCTCGTCCGCGTTGACCTGGCCCAGCACACGCCCGGTGGTGGCATCGACGACGATGGCCGCCTGGCCGGCGTGGGCCACGCTGGCGACCAGCCACAGCAGGGAGATGACGAACAGGGCGCCAAGTCGGTTCGGCGAAATGAATGCAGAAGTCACACCGGTATTCCCCGCCGCCAACGGCGACGTCATGTCACGTAGAACAGACCTTAATGCACGCTGGCTGCAATATCCACCGAAAAGCCACAACTTCGTCCTGCAAATGGCTGTTGTGCCGCGGGTTTGTCGCAGGGGTGTCGACTGCATCCGGTCGCGTTCGCTTGTCCGCGCCCCGGGTTCGGCGGCCGGCAGCCGCGGCATTGCACCCGCCGCAGCTGCCCCTTGAACAGACTTCCGGTTGACGGCACGGTGGACGGACGACGGTACGGCGCCTATTTGCCCACCGCCGCCAGCGCCTCCTCGCGCACGCTGCGCATGCCGGCGTTGAGCGTTTCCGGCTGCATCGCGATCACCGGTTGCAGGTAGGTGTCGAGCACGTGCCTGGCGCCGGCGGCGTCGTGCAGCTTGAGCAGGGTGACATACAGCCGCGAGGCGCTCTCGATGGTGTGCGCGTCGGTGTCGCCGAGCGTGCGCGCGCGGCCTTCCAGCGCCTTGGCGTGGGCGTCGCGCGCCAGAGTCCACTGGCCGGCCCCCGCCTCGATGCGCCCGACCAGGTCATAGGTGGCCAGGGTCATCGGATGGTCGTCGCCCAGCTGGCGGCGCAGGGCCGCGAGCACCTGCTCGCCCTGCACGCGGGCCTCGGCGTACTGGCCGTTCTCGCACAGCAGGCTGGACAGGCTGCCGCGCGCGTACAGGGTGCTGATGTGGTCCGGACCCAGGCTGCGGATGCGGCCGGCCAGGATCGCCCGTTCCATGGCGATCGCGTCGCCGTAGCGGTCCTGCTTGGAAAGCAGCCGCACCATGTCGGTCATCGCGTCGAGCGTGTGCGGATTGTCCGGACCCAGCACGCGCCGGTCGCCCTGGATGATCGCATCCAGCCGCGTGTGCACCTGCGCCATGGTCGCCGGATCGAGCGCCAGCCGCACCTCGTTGGACGCAGCCAGCCCGCGCGCCTGCAGGGTCAGCGGATGGTCCGGCCCCAGCCGCCGCTCGCGGATCGCCGCCACGTCCTGCGCCAGCGCGAGCGAGCGCTCGTACTCGTTGTCCTGCGAGTACAGCAGCGTGGCCAGCGTGAGGGTGGTGGCGAGGGTTTCCGGATGTTCCACGCCGAAGGTCTGGCGGTACAGCGGCACCAGTTGTTCCAGTTCCGTCCGCGCGCGGTCGCGCTGCCCGAGCAGGGTCAACGTTTCGACGCGGTCGCGGCGCAGCCGCAGCAGGCCTTCGTCGGTAAGGGGCAGACGTCGCGCCAGGCCGGCGTAGAGCGCCTCCTGCTGATCCAGCGCCTGCTTCAGGTGGCCCCGCGCGGCAAGCACGCGGGCACGCCCGGAAAGCGCGGCGACCTGCAGGGGATCGGCCAGCGGCAGAGTGGCGGCAGCCGGCAACGCGCTGTCGTACACGCTGGCCGCCTGCTCCAGCTGGCCGCCGCGATAGAGCGCCTCGCCCAGGTCCACCCGCGCCGACGCCAGTGCGGCGGCGGTCGCCGGCAACTGCCGTTCGCGCACCTGCACCACCTTGCGCAATTCCGCGGCGGCATGCCCGTAGCTGCCGATGGTCAGCAGCACGCGCGCCAGTGACTGACGCAGGTCCGCTGCGAGCAGCGGCGCATCGGCGAAATCCTTGTCCAGCCGCGCCAGCGCATGGCTCACGACGTAAGTGTCCAGCGCGTCGCGTGCGGGTCCGGAGGCGGCGATGCCGGCGAACGCCTGCTCCAGTTGCGCGCGATCCATCGCCTGTCCCGGCACGGCATCGAGGCGCGCCAGCACCAGCGCGCGCTCGCCGTGGGTCAGCGCGTGGCCCATGGCATCGATGTCCACGCTCTGCAGCATCGACTGCTGGAAGTCGACCATGCGCTCCAGGTCGTGCTGGCGCTGCTCGGCCAGCCGCTGCGCCGCGCGGGTCTGCGCCAGCGCCATCAGCGAGGCGGTCAGCCCGGCCAGCACGGCGGCCAGCACCATGCCCGCCGCGGCCAGCGGCCAGCGGTTGCGCTGGGCGAAGCGGCGCATGCGGTACCACTGCCGGCCGCGGCGCGCCTTCACCGGCCGCCGCGCGAGGTAGTTGCGCAGGTCCTGGGCGAGCTCGGCGACGCTGGTGTAGCGCTGGCTGACCTGCCGGCGCAGCGCCTTGAGCACGATCGCGTCCACGTCCGCCGGAATCGACCGCCACGGCCGGCGCTGGTCGGCCGGCGCCTCGCGCAGGCTGCGGCTGGGTGCGTCGATCTGGCCGCCGACGATGGCATTGGACAGCAGGTGCGGCGTGACCAGGTGCTGGTACGGGCGACGCCCGGCGATCAGCTGGTAGAGCACCACGCCCAGCGAATAGACGTCCGCGGCGGTGGTCAGCGGCTGCTGTTCGATCTGCTCGGGACTGGCGTAGGCGAGCGTCAGCGCATGCGCGGCGGTGGCCGTGGCGAGCACCTGCCCTTCCTCGATGATGCGCGCGATGCCGAAGTCGAGCAGTTTCGGGGCGCCCTCGGAGGTGACCAGGATGTTGGCCGGCTTGATGTCGCGGTGGATCACCAGGTTGCGGTGGGCGAACTCGACCGCGTCGCAGACCTTGAGGAACAGCGCGATGCGATCGTTGAACGACAGCGCGCGCGCGTCGCACCACTCGTCGATGCGCTGGCCCTCAACGTACTCCATCGCCAGGAACGGCCGGCCGCTGTCCATCACGCCGCCGTCGAGCAGGCGCGCGATGCCCGGATGCTCCAGCCGCGCCAGCAGCCGGCGCTCCTGGCTGAAGCGCTCGTGCAGGATCGGCGAGCCTTCGTTGGCGGCGTGCAGGAACTTCAGCGCGACCTGCTGCGAGAAGCCCTCGTCGCAGCGCTCGGCCAGGTAGACCATGCCCATGCCGCCCTCGCCGAGCAGGCGCAGGATGCGGTAGTTGCGTGGCGCGGGGGCCTGCGCCTGCTGGCCGCTCAGGTCGGGCGCCGCCGCGGCCGGTGCGAACGGTAGCGTGGCGGTGTGGGTGCGCTCGATCGCATCGAGCATCCAGCGCACCTCGCGTGCGAGCTCGGCGTCTTCACCGACATGCTCGTCGATCAGCGCATCGCGCGCGGACGCATCCACGTCCATGGCCGCCATCGCGATGCGCTTGGCCTCGACGTAGCGGTCCGTCAGCTGCCTTGCCATACAACCCCCCGGTTCCCGGAGGGCGATTATGACCCCGAATTCACGCGCATATCACATGTCACGGCACGCAGATGAGGTTTCGGCCCCCGTTTTGCCGATGCCTTGCCAGGAAAGGCCCGCCGGCAATGCCCGTGGAAACGTGGAAGTACGAGGACCCTCGGCGGGCGGCGCGAGGCGCTCAGACCTTCGCCAGGATCCGCACGTTCGGGGAGCCGCCGGCGCGGAACGCGACCGTGCGCGAACCGATCCGCTCGAAGCCCAGGTCGATGCTGTCGCCGCCCACGTCCAGCTTGTGCAGGGTCAGCCGGTCGACGCCCTCGGGCAGGCTGGGCCGGTCGATGCGCACTTCGCCGCGGCGGCCGTCCACGGTGATTCCCAGGCAGGCCTGCAGCATCATGAACACCGAGCCGGCCGCCCAGGCCTGCGGCAGGCAGGCGACCGGATAGGCGATCGGCGGCTCGCCGGTGGCGCGGGGAAACCCGCAGAAGAGCTCCGGCAAGCGCATGCCGAAATGCACCGCCGCCTCGAACGTCTCGCCGAGCAGCCGTACGGCATCGTCGCGCTCGCCGTAGTGCGCCATGCCGGCGGCGCAGATCGCCACGTCGTGCGGCCACACCGAGCCGTCGTGGTAGGACATCGGGTTGTAGCGCGCCTGCTGCATGGCCAGCGTGCGTACGCCCCAGCCGCTGTCGAACGGCGCCGAGCGGAACTGGCGGATCACTTTCTTCGCCCGCCACAGCTTGGGCAGGCCCACGTAGAGCAGATGGCCGGCGTTGGAGGCGCGCACGCTGCACAGCGAGCCGTTGCCGTCGCGGGCGATGCCGTAGGTGCCCAGCGCCTCGTCCCAGAACAGCTCCTCCACCGCCTTGCGCATGGCCAGCGCGCGATGGCGCCACGCGGCGGACGCATCGTCGTCGCCGCGCCGTTCGGCCAGCCGCGCCATGGCGATCAGCGCGGCGTACACGTAGCCCTGCACCTCCACCAGCGCGATCGGTGCCGGCGGGATGCGTCCGTCGGCGTGGAACACCGAGTCCTCGCTGTCCTTCCAGCCCTGGTTGAGCAGGCCGCCCTTCTCGCCCTGGGCGTAGGTGAGAAAGCCGTGCGGGTCGCGGTCGCAGGTGCGCTCGATCCAGCCCATCGCCGCGGTGAGCGCCGGCCACAGCTTGTCGATGAACACCTCGTCGCCGGTGCGCTCGGCATAGGCGCCGGCCAGCATCACGTACAGCGGCGTGGTGTCGACGCCGCCGTAGTAGCGCCCGAACGGCACTTCGCCGAGCTCGGCCATCTCGCTCTTGCGCGTCTCGTGCATGATCTTGCCGGGCGAGGAATCGCGGAAGGCCGAGGTTTCGTGCGCCTGGTGCGCGGCCAGGTAACCGAGCACGCCGCGCGCCAGGCTGGCGTCCAGCCACAGCAGTTGCAGCGCGGTGATGATGCCGTCGCGCCCGAACGGCGTGGCGAACCAGGGAATGCCGGCGCACGGGTACGGCCCGGTCGGGAACTCGCTGACCAGCAGGGCGATGTCCGCGCGCGAGCGTTCCAGCCAGGCGTTGAACAGCCGCGCGTTGCTGCGCGGCCGGGCGCCGTGGCCGCGGCGCCGGCGCATCGCGCGGCGCGCCTTGGCGGCGGCGGCGCGGAAGCGTTCGCGGCTGGGCTGGGCGTGCTCCGGGCCGACCTCGACGTAGAGCTCGGTGTTGCTCAGGCGCGGCAGGGTGAGCCTGAGTTCGGCCGACTCGCCGTCCAGCCGGTCCGGCGGTACGGAAAGGCAGACCACCGAACGCCGCGTGACGCCGTCCAGCCCTTCGTAGCACAACGCCACCGACGCCTTGCCGACCTTCGGCGCGTGCAGCGTGCCGCGCTGCTTCCGCGGCGTGCCGCGGACCTCGAAGATGTCGCGAAAGTCGGCGCCGAAGCGCAGCGTGAGCGTCACGTGCACCTCGCTGTCGTCGTAGTTGACGCAGGCGATGCGCTCGTACAGGCGCCCGTCCCACAGGAACCGCGTGCGCTGCAGGTGGATCACCCCCTGCGGCGTGGCGCGCTCGCCCATCGGCGGCAGCGGCTTGTTGGAGAGGTTGGCGGTGAACAGCACGTTGTCGTGGCTGATCGCCGCGCTGAGCAGCGAGGGCGACTTGCCGCCCAGGTCCAGGGTGAACGACGACAACATGCGCGTGTCGTTGTGGAACAGCCCGTTGGCATCGCCGCGGATGTCGCCGTAGGCGTCGCAGACGACGAAGGTATCGCCGGACTTGAGCGAGTATTGCCCGCGCGAGGTGCCGGCCGAAGGGGTTTCGTCGTCTTGCGTCGCTTCGCTCATCGTGTCGCCTCCCAGGCCACCGGCCAGGCCGGCAGCGCCGGCGCGACGCGGCAGCGTCGTTCGTACAGGTCCACGTAGTTGCTGGCCATGATCTCGGCCGAGAAGCGCCGCTCGAAGGCGGCGCGCACCTGGCGGCGGTCGAGCCGCGGCAGCCGCCGCACGGCCGCGACCGCCTCGGCCTCGCTCTGCACGATGAAGCCGCTGACGCCCTCGTCGACCACCTCCGGCACCGCGCCGCAGTTCCAGGCGATCACCGGGGTGCTGCAGGCCATCGCCTCGATCATCACCAGGCCGAACGGTTCGGGCCAGCCGATCGGAAACAGCAGCGCTGCGGCATTGCCCAGGAAATGTTCCTTGTCGGCCTCGCCGATCTCGCCGATGAACTCCACCAGCGGATCGTCCAGCAGCGGCTCGATCTCCTCGCGGAAGTAGGCGCGGTCGGCCAGGTCGACCTTGGCAGCGATCTTCAGCGGCATGCCGCTCGCGCGGGCGATGGCGATTGCGCGGTCGGGCCGCTTCTCCGGCGAGATGCGCCCGAGGAAGGCCAGGTAGCCGCCCTCCGGATGCGGATGCGGACGGTGCAGGGCTTCGGGCAGGCCGTGGTGCACGGTGCCCGCCCAGTTGGCGAAATGCAGCGGCTGGCGCTGCTGCTGCGAGATCGACACCAGCGGGTAATGTGGCCAGCGCCGGTACACCTCGCCCAGGTCCTTCAGGTCCAACCGGCCGTGCAAGGTGGTCAGGCTGCGCCCGGCGCAATCCTCGAACATCGGGAAATGCAGCATGTCGACGTGGAAGTGCAGCACGTCGAACTCGTCGGCGCGGCGGCGCACCTCCTGCAGCATGGACAGGTGCGCGGCCAGTTCCGACTTCAGCGGCGTCGGATCCAGCCGGATCGCCTGGTCGCGCACCGCCACCAGCTCGGCGCGCGTGCAGGCATCGGCGCTGGCGAACAGGGTGACCTCGTGGCCGAGCTCGACCAGGGTGTCGGCGAGCCAGGCGACGATGCGCTCGGTGCCGCCATAGAGGCGGGGCGGAACGGACTCGCACAACGGAGCGATCTGGGCAATGCGCATTGGATACCTCGGCGCCGCCACCTCCGAGGGCGCGGCGCGTTGAACGGGCCTGTGCGCGCCGCAGTCCACCGACCGTATCGGTCAACCGTATCCATTAAGATAGGCGGATGTCCCTGATCCAATTGCAGCACGTCGATTTCAGCATCGGCGGCCCCCTTCTGCTTGCCGATGTCGACCTGTCGATCGAGCGCGGCGAGCGCGTCTGCGTCGTCGGCCGCAATGGCGAGGGGAAGTCCACTCTGATGAAGTTGATCGCCGGCCAATTGCAACCCGACGACGGTGAAGTGAGGGTGCAGAACGGCATCGTGGTGGCGCGCATGGCGCAGGAAGTGCCGCAGTCCACCGCCGGCTCGGTGTTCGACGTGGTGGCCGAAGGGCTGGGCGACCTCGGCCGTCTGCTGGCGCGCTACCACCATCTGCTGGCCGCAGGCGACCTGGACGCGCTGGGCGAGGTGCAGCACGAAATCGAGGCACGCCAGGGCTGGGACCTCGACCGCCGCGTGGACGACGTGCTCGCGCGGCTGGAACTGCCGGGCCAGACCGACTTCGCCGCGCTCTCCGGTGGCATGAAGCGCCGCGTGTTGCTGGCGCAGGCGCTGGTGACCAAGCCCGACGTGCTGCTGCTGGACGAGCCGACCAACCACCTGGACATCGAGGCGATCGGCTGGCTCGAGGGTTTCCTGAAATCGTTCGACGGCTCGATCGTGTTCGTCACCCACGACCGCAGCTTCCTGCGCGCGCTGGCCACGCGGATCGTGGAAATCGACCGCGGCGCGCTCACCGACTGGCCCGGCGACTACGACAACTACCTGCGCCGCCGCGAGGAGCGCCTGCACGCCGAAGCCCAGGCCAACGCGCTGTTCGACAAGAAGCTGGCGCAGGAGGAAGTGTGGATCCGCCAGGGCATCAAGGCCCGGCGCACCCGCAACGAGGGCCGCGTGCGTGCGCTGAAGGCGCTGCGCCGCGAGCGCGCCGAGCGGCGAGAGCTGGTCGGCAGCGCGAAGATGACGCTGGCCAATGCGCAGGCCTCGGGCAGGAAGGTGATCGAGCTCGACCACGTGCACCAGGCCTACGGTGGGCGCGTGCTGATCGACGATCTTTCCACCACCGTGATGCGCGGCGACCGCATCGGCATCATCGGCCCCAACGGCGCGGGCAAGAGCACGCTCTTGAAGATCATGCTCGGCGAGCTCACGCCCGAGCGCGGCACGGTGGAGCTCGGCACCGGCATCCAGATCGCGTATTTCGATCAGCACCGCGTGCAGTTGGACGAGCGGCTCAACGCGCTGGACAACGTGGCGCAGGGGCGCGAGTACATCGAGCTCGGCGGCCAGCGCAAGCACGTCATCGGCTACCTGCAGGACTTCCTGTTCTCGCCCGAGCGCGCGCGTGCGCCGATCACCCGCCTCTCCGGCGGCGAGCGCAACCGCCTGCTGCTGGCCAAGCTGTTCGCGCAGCCGTCGAATCTATTGGTCATGGACGAACCGACCAACGACCTCGACGTCGAGACGCTGGAACTGCTGGAAGAGCTGCTGACCGACTACACCGGCACGCTGCTGCTGGTCTCGCACGACCGCGCCTTCCTCGACAACGTGGTGACCAGCACGCTGGTGCTCGAGGGCGAGGGCCGGATCGGCGAATACGTCGGCGGCTACAGCGACTGGCTGCGCCAGCGGCCGGCCATGCCCGCGCCGGCTCCGGCGAAGCCCGCGCCCGCGCCAGCCGCCGCTTCGGAGCCCTCGCCCGCCCCGGCCGCGGCCAGGCGCAAGCTGAGCTTCAAGGACCAGCGCGAGCTGGAACTGCTGCCCGCACGGATCGAGAAGCTGGAAAGCGACATCGCCGCGCGCGCCGAGGCGATGAACGACCCGGCGTTCTTCCGCCAGGAACCGACGGCGATCACCCGCGCCAACGAGGCGTTGGCTGCCCTGCAGGCCGAGCTGGACGCTGCCTACCAACGCTGGTCCGAACTGGACGGCTGACGCCGAACCGCCTTTGGAACCCTCTCCCGGAGGGGAGAGGGAGCTGGCCTCCACGCTACCCTTCGCGCTACGGCGGGCGCGGCCCGGTCGATCCCCGCACGACCAGGTCGGCCGCCAGCACCCGCTTGCGCGGCGGCACCGCGGGGTCGTCGAGCAGCTCGATCAGCATGCTCATGGCTTCGCGCCCCAACGCATTCTTCGGCTGCGCGACGGTCGTCAGCGGCGGCGAGGTATAGCGCGCAAAGCGGATGTCGTCGAAGCCGATCACCGAAACGTCGTCCGGCACGCGCAACCCGTGCGAACTCAGCGCACGCATCGCGCCGATCGCCATCTCGTCGTTGGAGCAGAACACCGCGCTGAACGACCGCCCCTGCGCCAGAAACAGCTCGACGGCGCGCTCGCCCGCCTCGATCGAGAAATCGCCGGCGGCGACCAGCGCGGGATGCGCTGCAAGCTTCGCCCGCTGCAGCGCCAGCCGGTAGCCCTGCTCGCGATCCACGCTGATCGGGCTCGACGGCGGCCCGGCGACGAAGGCGATCTCGCGGTGGCCGAGCATGACCAGATAGTCGACCGCGGCGCCGGCCGCGGCGACGTTGTCGATGTAGACGCTGGAGACCTGCGCGTCCCTGACGTACTCGCACGCGTTGACCACCGGCAGGCGGCCCTGCAGCGGGATCGCCGGCACGCGCGGGGACATCGTGATGATGCCGTCGGCGCGGCGCGCCGCGACCATGTCGGCGTAGGCCTGCTCGCGCACCAGGCTGCCCTGGGTCTCGCCCAGCAGCACCGAGTAGCCGTTCTCGTGTGCCACCTGCTCGATGCCGCGGATCACCTCGGAGAAGAACGGATTGGCGATGTCTGGCAGCAGGGCGACGATCAGCCGCGTGCGCGCCGTGCGCAGGTTGCGCGCCAGCGCGTTGGGCGTATAGCCCATGCGCTTGACCACCTCGTGGATGCGCAGGCGCGTCGCCTCGCTGACGATCTCGGGACGCTGCAGGGCGCGCGACACGGTGGCCACCGACACCTTCGCGATGGCGGCGATCTCCTTGACCGTGCTGACGCGGGCCGGCGGCGCGGCCTTCGTGCCCTTGCCGCCCTGCCGTCCCTTGGATGCCTTCGCGCTCAATCGTCCTGCTCCCGTCTGCACCGTCGCCGTCGGCGGACGATATCACCCGCCCCACGCTACGAGCGCCCGACGAGGATGTGCTCCAGCCATCGTTTCCGGGCTGTTGTTGCGCTGCAATGTAATGGATTACATGAAAATCGTTGCGTGGGCGCGCGTACATCTGATACATACGATGCGTTCATGTGAGCGGCTCCCCGGCGCACAGGCACCAGCCAGGATCGTGCCGCTCGCGGACGAAGCGCCAGAAAGACTTGTTTCCACGCCGATGTAATCGAATACATCCGTAGTCGAGTACGTCTCCAGCGGCAGCGAGGGGTCATGGCAAGCCAGCCCGTATCGACGGCATCCGTAGTGCAGTCGGCCCGATGAAGAAGCTCGGCATGGCGCTGGTCGGCCCCGGCTTCATCGCCGCGCACCACATCGATGCGGTGCGCCGCCTCGGCGACGTCGACGTGCTCGGCCTCGCCGGCTCCAGCCCCGACTCGGCAAAGAAGCGGGCGCGCGAGCTGGGCGTCGGCCATGCCTACGCCAGCTACCGCGACCTGCTCGCCGACCCGGCCGTGCAGGTGGTCCACAACACCACGCCCAACCACCTGCACAGGGAGATCTCGCTCGCGGCGCTGCGCGCCGGCAAGCACGTGATCTCGGACAAGCCGCTGGCCGCCAACGTGCAGGAAGCCCGCGAGCTGTACGAAGCCGCGCGCGATGCCGGCGTGGCGCACGTGGTCACCTTCAACTACCGCGGCCACCCACTGGTGCAGCAGGCGCGCACGATGATCGCCAAGGGCCGGCTCGGCGCGCCGGTGTTCGTGCACGGTTGCTACCTGCAGGACTGGCTGGCCGACGCGCGCACCTACTCGTGGCGGCTCGATCCGAAGCGCGGCGGTGCCAGCTCCGCGCTCGGCGACATCGGTTCGCACTGGTGCGACCTGGCCGAGCACGTGACCGGCGCGCGCATCACCGCCGTGCTGGCCGACCTGCATACGGCCGTGCCCGTGCGCGAGGCACCGGCGACCTCGACCAAGGCCTTCGCCAGCGCGGCGAGGAACGCGCCGCGGCGCAAGGTAAAGATCACCAGCGAAGACCTGGCCAGCGTGCTGCTGCGTTTCGACAACGGCGCGCGCGGCTGCGTCACCGTCGGCCAGGTGCTGCCCGGGCACAAGAACGACCTGCGCCTGGAAGTGAACGGCCGCCTCGCCTCGCTGGCGTGGCGGCAGGAGCAGCCCAACGAACTGTGGCTCGGCCACCAGGCGCAGGCCAACGTCCTGCTGCCGCGGGACCCGGCCTTGCTCGATCCGTCCGCGCGCGGCTACGCGCACCTGCCGGCCGGCCATCCGGAAGCGTGGGCGGATGCCTTCCGCAACCTGCTGGCCGACGCCTATGCGTGGATCCGCCGCGGCGGCACGCCGGCCACGAAGCCGGCGGCCCTGCCGACCTTCGCCGATGGCTACCGCAACAGCCTGCTGATCGACGCCATGCTCAGGAGTCACGCCGCGGGCGGCGTGTGGCAGGGCGTCGAAGAGCACCGCGAACCACCACGCAAGAGGGGAGCACGGCGATGAAGTGGCGCCTTCGGCTGATGATGCTGTTCGAGTACGCGATCTGGGGCGCGTGGTACGTCACGGTCGGCACCTGGCTCGGCAGGACGCTGCACTTCAGCGGCAGCGAGATCGGCGCGGTCGCCGGCACCACCGCGATCGGCGCGATGATCTCGCCGCTGTTCGTCGGGCTGCTCGCCGACCGGCTGTTCGATACGCGCCGCGTGTTGGCCGCCCTGCACCTGGTCGGCGCCGTGCTGCTCGTGGTCGCCGCACGGCAGGGTTCGTTCCCGCTGCTGTACGCCACGCTGCTGGCCTACAGCCTGTGCTACATGCCGACCCTGGCGCTCACCACCTCGCTGGCGATGCGGCACATCGACGATCCGCGCGAGGAGTTCGGCGCAATTCGCGTGTTCGGCACAATCGGCTGGATCGTAATGGGCCTGATCGTCGGCGCCTGGGGCGTGGAAGCCACCGCCTCGCCGCTGCTGCTGGCCGCGGGGCTCTCGCTCGCGATGGCGCTCTACTGCCTCACCCTGCCGCCGACGCCGCCGCTGGCGCGCAACCGGCGCTTCGAGCTGCGCCACGCGCTGCCGCTCGAATCCCTGCACCTGCTGCGCGACCGTTCGATGGCGGTATTCGCCCTCGCCTCGTTCCTGATCTGCATCCCGCTGCAGTTCTACTACGCCTTCACCAACCTCTTCCTCAACGAGATCGGCGTCGTCAACGCCGCCGGCAAGATGACCGGCGGGCAGATGTCGGAACTGTTCTGCATGCTGCTGATCCCCTGGTTCTTCCGCCGGCTCGGGGTCAAGTACATGCTCGCCGTGGGCATGCTCGCCTGGGTGCTGCGCTATGCCATGTTCGCCTTCGGCATGCCCGGCGAGCTGATGTGGATGCTGTGGCTGGGCATCGTGCTGCACGGCATCTGCTTCGACTTCTTCTTCGTGGTCGGCCAGATCTACATCGACCGTGAAGCACCGCCGGCGCTGCGTGCCGCGACCCAGGGTCTGATCACGTTCCTCACCTACGGCCTGGGCATGTTCGTCGGCTCCTGGCTGTCGGGCGTGGTGGTGGACGCCCATGCTACGGCCGGCGGCCACGACTGGCGCTCGATCTGGACGATCGCTGGCGGCTGCGCCGCGGTCGTGCTGGTGCTGTTCGTGCTGGCGTTCAAGGACCGCAAGGGCAGCGTCGGCGCGACCGTCGCCGTCGCCGACTGATTCACGGGAGGAACGAAACGATGATGACCCGCAGGCAATTCCTGGCCCGATCCACCCTTTGCGGCGCCGCCGCGTGGCTGACCGCCGGCGCGCCCGGAAGGCTGCTGGCCGCCGCCGCGGGCAAGTCGCTCGGCATCCAGCTCTACATGGTGCTGGACGCCTACCGGCACGATCCGGCCGGCACGCTCAAGACGCTCAAGGCGATCGGCTACAGCGAGATCGAGGCGATCGTCACCAGCACCGCCAAGACCTTGCGCGACCAACTGAATTCCGCCGGCCTCGCCTGCCCCAGCCTGCACTTCGACAGCCTCGGCTTCGAGCCGGGCATCGAGGCGGCGCACACGCTCGGCGCGAAGTACATCGTCAGCAGCATGCTGCCCGCGATCATGCAGAAGGAACGAGGCGCCAACGCCCCGGAGCCTAGCTACTCCCTGGACGACGCCAAGCGCACCGCGGAAGTCGCCAACCGGCTCGGCGAGAAGGCCAGGCGGGCGGGCCTGCAGTACGCCTATCACAACCACCATCGCGAGTTCACCGACGTCGGCGGCGGACGGACCTTCTACGACGTGCTGCTGAAGGAAACCGACGCGAAGCTGGTGCAGTTCGAACTCGACTGCGGCTGGGTCCACATGGGCGGCAAGAATCCCGCCGACTATTTCACGGCCCATCCCGGACGCATGCCGCTGATGCACGCGAAGGATTTCCTGCCCGGCGCCGGCGCCGACGGCAAGGACTATCCGGGCGCCGAACTCGGCCGCGGCACGCTGGACTACAAGCCGATCATGGCCGCCGCCGACCGCGCCGGGCTGAAGCACTGTTTCGTCGAGCAGGAGGGTCCCTTCGCGCGCATGGGCCAGCTCGAGGCCGCGCGCGTCGACTATGCCTACCTGCGCCCGCTGCGCTGAGCGGCGCATACCGCCATTGACCGACACCTTGTCCCAAGAGGCCTCATGAACAAGCACACGTACGACGCCATCGTCGTCGGCACCGGCGTCAGCGGCGGCTGGGCGGCGAAGGAACTGACCGAGAAGGGCCTGAAGACGCTGGTGCTGGACCGCGGCCCGATGGTCAAGCACGGCGACTATCCCACTGCCATGAAGGCGCCCTGGGAACTGCCCTACGCCGACGAGCCCACCCTGCACGACATCGAGCGCCATCCGATCCACACGCGCCCGTCGTTCTACGGCATCACGCAATCGACCAAGCACTGGTTCGTCGACGACCTCGACAACCCTTACGAGGAAACCCGCCCGTTCGACTGGTTCCGCGGTTACCACGTCGGCGGCCGCTCGCTGATGTGGGGCCGGCAGAGCTACCGCTTGAGCCCGATGGATCTGGAGGCCAACGGCAAGGAAGGCGTCGGCGTGGACTGGCCGATCCGCTACGACGACATCGCGCCCTGGTACGACTACGTCGAGCACTTCATCGGCGTCAGCGGCTCGGTCGAGCACCTGCCGCAACTGCCCGACGGCGACTTCCTGCCGCCGATGGAGCTGACCTGCGTGGAGAAGGATTTCCGCGACAAGATCGCCGGCCGATTCGGCGGCCGCAAGCTGATCATCGGCCGCACCGCCAACCTCTCCGCGCCGCTCAAGCACGACAAGAGCCCGCAGCGCTCGACCTGCCAGTACCGCAACCTGTGCATGCGCGGCTGCCCGTTCGGCGGCTACTTCAGCAGCAACTCGTCCACCCTACCGGCGGCGGAGAAGACCGGCAACATGACCATGGTGACCAATGCCATCGTCTACGAGCTGATCTACGACAACGACAAGGGCAAGGCGACCGGCGTGCGCGTGCACGACGCCGAGACCGGCCGGCAGACCGACTATTTCGCGCGGGTGATCTTCCTCTGCGCGTCCACCTTCGGCACCACGCAGATCCTGCTCAACTCCACCTCCAGCCGCTTCCCCAACGGCTTCGGCAACGACAGCGGCGAGCTGGGCCACAACATCATGGACCACGTGTTCGGCAGCGGCGCGTCGGCGTCGGTCGACGGTTTCGAGGACCGCTACTACTCCGGCCGCCGTCCCAACGGCTTCTACATCCCGCGCTACCGCAACGTCGGCAGGGACAAGCGCAGCTACCTGCGCGGCTTCGGCTACCAGGGCGGCGCGAGCCGCCGCGACTGGACGCGGCTGGTCGACACGCCGGCGATCGGCGGCGAGCTCAAGCGCGCCGCGGAAGCGCCCGGCCCCTGGCAGATCTCGATGATGGGCTTCGGCGAGATGCTGCCCTCCCATCGCAACAGGGTGACCCTGGATCGCAACCGCAAGGACAAGTACGGCCTGCCGCTGCTCAACTTCGATGCCGCGCACGAGGAGAACGAGCGGGCGATCGAGAAGGCCATCATCGAGGACGCGCTGGAGATGTTCAGCGCCGCCGGCTACCGCGACGTGCACTCGTTCAAGGTCCAGGCGAACGTCGGCGCCGGCATCCACGAGATGGGCACCGCGCGCATGGGCCGCGACCCGAAGACCTCGGTGCTCAACGGCTGGAACCAGATGCACGCCTGCAGGAACGTGTTCGTCACCGACGGCTCGTTCATGGCCTCCTCCGGCTGCCAGAACCCCTCGCTCACCTACATGGCGATGACCGCGCGCGCGGCCGACCATGCGGTGGCCGAACTCAAGCGCGGCAACATCTGAAGGAGCCCGCCATGAACCGTCGCGAATGGTTGAAAAGCATGTCCATGCTGGCCGTCGGCGCCTTCACCGCGCCCTCGCTGCTGGCCGTGCTCGACGCGCACGCCGCTGCGCGCAACGGCGGGCCCGCGCCGCAGTTCTTCGCGCCGCCGCAGATCGACGTGGTGACCGCGGTGGTGGACATCATCGTCCCGCGCACCGATACGCCAGGCGCGGTCGATGCGGGCGTGCCGCGTTTCATCGACCAGATGTTCAAAGACGTCTACACGCCGCAGGACCAGCAGCGCTACCTGCGCGCCCTCGCCGCCTTCGAGAAGGCCGCCATCCTGCCGTTCGCGCAGCTCGATGCCGGCCAGCGCCAGGCGCTGGTGGCCCGGCTGCACGAACAGGCGCTGGCCGGCGGCAAGGACCTCGACCCGGTCTCGGCGCCCGCCTTCGTGCTGATGACCAAGAAGCTGGCGATGCTCGGCTTCTTCATGTCCCAACCCGGCTGCACCCGGGTGTTGCAGTACGACGCCGTGCCCGGCGCCTGGCGTGGCGACATCCCGGTGTCGAAGGCAGGCAATGGCCACGCCTGGGCGGAGGAAACAGTGCTGAGGATCTGACGCATGAGAACGCTCAAAGGCCCCGGCATCTTCCTCGCCCAGTACGCGGGCGATGTCGAACCGTTCAACTCGCTGCCGGCGATCGCCCGCTGGGCGGCGTCGCTCGGTTTCACCGGCGTGCAGATCCCGTCCAACGATGCCCGCCTGTTCGATCTCGAGCAGGCAGCGGCGAGCAGGACGTACTGCGACGACGTCGCCGGCATGCTGGCCGGACACGGACTGGTCGTGACCGAACTGTCCACCCACCTGCAGGGTCAGCTCGTCGCCTCGCATCCGGCCTACGACCGTCTGTTCGACGGCTTCGCGCCGCCGGCGTTGCGCGGCCGGCCGCGGGAGCGCCAGGCCTGGGCCGTCGAGCAACTGAAGCTGGCCGCCCGGGCCAGCCGCAACCTGGGCCTCACCGCGCATGCGACCTTCTCCGGCGCGCTGGCCTGGCACCTGTTCTATCCGTGGCCGCAGCGGCCGGCCGGCCTGGTCGACGAGGCGTTCGCCGAGCTCGGCCGGCGCTGGCGCCCGATCCTCGATGCCTTCGACGAGGCCGGCGTGGACGTCTGCTACGAACTGCACCCCGGCGAGGACCTGCACGACGGCGCCACCTTCGAGCGCTTCCTCGACGCCGTCGGCCAGCATCCTCGCGCGAACGTCCTGTACGACCCCAGCCACATGGTGTTGCAGCAACTGGACTATCTTCAGTTCATCGACTTCTACCACCCGCGCATTCGCGCCTTCCACGTGAAGGACGCCGAGTTCCGCCCCAACGGTCGCGCCGGCGTCTACGGCGGCTACCAGGACTGGATCGACCGCCCCGGCCGCTTCCGCTCGCTGGGCGACGGGCAGATCGATTTCCGCGCGGTCTTCAGCAAGATGGCGCAGTACGGCTATCCGGGCTGGGCGGTGCTGGAATGGGAGTGCTGCATCAAGGACGCCCAGCAGGGCGCGAAGGAAGGCGCGGTGTTCATCCGCGACCACATCATCCAGGTCACCGACCACGCGTTCGACGATTTCGCCGCGAGCGGTGCCGACGCCACGCTCAACCGCCAGATCCTGGGGCTCGCATAGCCATGTCCGAACCTTCCCGAGGCATGACCCGCCGCGACGCGCTCGGCCTGATGGCCACCGCCGCGGCGTTTGGCGCCACTTCGTGGCTGCTGCCTGCCGACACCTCGCTCGCCAGGCCGGCTTCCGGAAAGGTTTCGCCCGGACGCCTCAGGCAATCGCTCAGCCGCTGGACGTCCAAGGCGCCACTGCCCGAGCTGTGCACACGCCTGAAGGCGATCGGCTTCGTCGGCGTCGACCTGCTGTATGCGGACGAATGGGCGGTGGCCATCGACCACGGCATGCAGGTCTCGATGGGCTATCCCTCGCGCCGCGAGAACTTCATCGCGATGGGCTTCAACGACCCGGCCAACCATGCCGTGCTGCTGAAGGAGCTGGAAGCGACCATCCCGCTCGCGCGGCGCGCCGGCGTGACGAACCTGATCACCATGTTCGGCAACCGCAAGGCCGGCATCGACGAGCGCCAGGCCATCGACAACTGCGTCGCAGGGCTGTCGAAGATCGCGCCCTACGCCGCCGAAAACGGCATCACGATCTGCGTCGAGCTGCTCAACAGCAAGGTCGACCACCACGGCTACCAGGGCGACAGCACGGCTTTCGGCACGGCCGTGATGAAGGGCGTCGACTCGCCCCACGTCAAGCTGCTCTACGACATCTACCACATGCAGATCATGGAGGGCGACGTGATCCGCACCATCCGCGAAAACATCGCCTGGATCGGCCATTTCCACACCGGCGGCGTGCCGGGTCGCCACGAGATCGACGGCACGCAGGAGCTCAACTACCACGCCATCGCCAAGGCGATCGCCGACCTCGGCTTCCAGGGCTACCTCGCGCACGAGTTCGTGCCCGCCGGGCCCGATCCGTTCGCCGCCTTCGCCGACGCCTACCGGATCTGCACCGTCTGATCCTCTACCGGACCTGCCCATGAACCCGCGCTTCGCTTTCGCCCTTCTTCCCCTCGCACTCGCGGCCGGCGTCGCCTCGGCACAGGACGCATCGCCGGCCGGCGATCCCAAGGCCACCGAGCAGTGGACGCCGGTGCCGCCGGTGGTAACGCCGGGCCGCAGCGACGCCGCGCCGCCTTCGGATGCCATCGTGCTGTTCGACGGCCGCAACCTCGACCAGTGGGAAGCCTCGAAGGATCACTCGCCCGCACGCTGGAAGGTCCACGACGGCGTGGCGACGGTCGACAAGGCGACGGGCAACATCCAGACCCGGCGGCGCTTCGGGAGCTACCAGTTGCACCTGGAATGGCGCGTGCCCGAGGGCATCACGGGCGACGGCCAGGCGCGCGGCAACAGCGGCGTCTTCCTGGCCTCGACCGGACCGGGCGACGAAGGCTACGAGATCCAGATCCTGGACTCGTACCGGAACACGACCTACGTCAACGGCCAGGCCGCCAGCATCTACAAGCAGGCGCCGCCGCGGGTCAATGCAATGCGTCCGCCGGGGCAATGGCAGAGCTACGACATCGTCTGGACCGCGCCCGTGTTCGGTGCCGACGGCACGCTCAAGTCGCCGGCCTACGTGACGGTGCTGCACAACGGCGTGCTGGTGCAGGACCACGTCCGCCTGGCCGGCGAAACCTTCTACATCGGCCAGCCGAAGTACAAGCCCTACGACCGCGCGCCCATCAAGCTGCAGGCGCACGGCGACCCGTCGCAGCCGATCAGCTTCCGCAACATCTGGGTGCGGCCGCTGGATTGAGCGGCCCTTCGGGCGAAGCGCATCCACCGCACCGCCTGCGACGCGGCACTCAATCGCCGGCTGCGCTGCCGGCCGCCGTTTCCAGCGGCAGCCACAGCCGCGCCAGCGCGCCGCGCGCATCCTCGCGTGCGGTCAGCGCCACGCCGCCGCCATGCGCCTCGGCGATCTGCCGCGCCAGCGCCAGGCCAATGCCCGAGCCGCCCGGCTTGGTGGTGAAGAACGGCACGAACAGGTTGTCGCTGGGCGGCGGCCCCGGGCCGTCGTCCTCGACCTCGACCAGCGCCCGCCCGCCCTGCCGCCGCAGGCGCACGCGCACCTCGCCCGAGGCCGCATCCACCGCGTTCTGCACGAGGTTGATCAGCGCCTGCGCGACCTGGTCGGCATCGGCAGCCACCACCAGCGGCTCGCCCTCTTCCAGCGTGACCCGGCGCTCCGCCGAACGCGCCAGCGGCAGTCGCGCGACCTTCCCGGCCAGCTCGCGCAGGTCCACGGCTGCACGCTGCGGCGGCGGCAGCCGCGCCAGCTTGCCGTAGCCGGTGAGGAAGCGCGCCAGTGCGCCGGCGCGGTTGCCGATCACCTCCAGCCCGCTGCGGAAATCCTCGCGCCAGTCCTCCGGCAGTGGCTCGCGCGCGGCCAGCGTCGCCAGCGTGCCGGCCATCGACTGGATCGGCGCCAGCGAGTTGTTGACCTCGTGCCCGAGCACGCGCAGAAGGCGCTGCCAGGCGGCACGCTCCTCCTCGCGCAGCACGCGGCCGACGTCGTTGACCACCAGCAGCCGGCCGCCGCGGCCGCCGCTGCGCAGCGCCGCGTGGCGTACCTGGAAGCGGCCGCTGCGGCTGGGGAAGGTGTGCATCGTGACCTGGTCGGCCGGACCGTCGAGCAGGCCGGCCAGGCCGAGCTCGGCGGCGCTCAGGCCGAACAGCCGATGGCGCTCGGCGTCGAGCAGACGTTGCCCGGCAGGATTGAGCAGCCGCAGCCGCAGGGCCTCGTCGAATACGAACACGCCGCTGTCGAGCGCCGCCAGCGTCTTGCCCAGCAGATGCGTCGACTCCTCGAAGGCCAGCCGCTCCTTCTGCAGCCGTTCGGCCAGCGCGTTGATGTCGTAGACCACATCGCCGAGCACGCCTCCCTGCACGCCGCGCAGGCTGTAGTCGCCCTCGCGCAGGGCCTCGAGCAGGCCGGCCAGGGTGTACAGCGGAAACACCACGCGGCGGTACTGCCAGCGCGCCAGCGCGGCGGTCAGCGCCGCCGCGGCGGCGAACAGCACCCAGCGCGCGGCCGCATCCGCCGGCGGCTGCAGCACCAGCGCCAGCACGGCCAGCAGCGCCGGCGCGGCCACCAGCAGCGCGCCGCCGAGCACGCGCCGTTCGAAGCGCGGCATGCGGCCGGCGCGGGCGCGGGGATCAGTCCCCGGCATCGGCGCCGGCCGCGCGCAGGTCGTGTTTCTCCAGCCGCCGGTACAGCGACTGGCGGGTGATGCCCAGCGCATCGGCGGCACGCTGAAGGTTGCCCTCGTGCCGCTCGACCGCGCGCGCGACCAGCCAGGCCTCGGCCTGCTCCAGGGTCATGCCGTCAAAGTCCTGCGCCGCCTGCGCCGGCGCGCCGAAGTTGAGTACCGCGGCATCGACCTGGTCGCGCTCGGCCAGCAGCGCGGCGCGCTCCATCAGGTGCTGCAGTTCGCGTACGTTGCCCGGCCAGCGCCAGGCGAGCAGCGCGCGCTCGGCCGACGGCGCCAGGTGCAGGCCGTCGCGGCCGTAGCGCCGCGCGTTGCGGGCGAGGAAGGCGTTGGCCAGCGGCAGGATGTCCTCGACGCGCTCGCGCAGCGGCGGCAGGCGCAGCTCCAGCGTGTTGAGGCGGTAGAGCAGGTCCTTGCGGAAGCGACCCGCGGCGACCTCGGCGTCGAGATCGGCATTGGTCGCCGACACCAGCCGCACGTCGACCTTCTGCGTGCGCGAGGAGCCGAGCCGCTCGAACTCGCCGTCCTCCAGCACGCGCAGCAGCTTCGGTTGCTGCGGGGCCGGCACGTTGCCGACCTCGTCCAGGAACAGCGTGCCGCCGTCGGCCAGTTCGAAGCGGCCGATGCGCTCGCCCTTGGCGTCGGTATAGGCACCGCGCACGTGGCCGAACATCTCCGACTCGAACACGCTCTCGGCGATGCCGCCCATGTTGACCTTCACCAGCGAGCGCCCGGCGCGCGCCGAATGCTCGTGCAACAGTTGCGCGATCACGCCCTTGCCGGTGCCGTTCTCGCCCAGCACCAGCACGTTGGCGTCGCTGGGCGCGATGCGCGCGACCATCTCCAGTACGCGGCGCATCGCGGCCGATTCGGCGACCACGTCGGTGGAACCGCGCAGCAGCGCGTTCTCCGCCTCCAGCCGGCGCTGCCGCCGCGCGCCCTCGCCGAGCGCGATCTGCGCACGCAGCACGCGCAGCAGCCGTGCGTTGTCCCAGGGCTTCTCGATGAAGTCGGCGGCGCCGCGGCGCATCGCCTCCACCGCCAGCGGCACGTTGCCCCAGGCGGTCATCACCACCACCGGCAGCTCCGGCGCCTGCTCGCGCAAGCGCGCCAGAAGGTCCAGCCCCTCCTCGCCGGAAGTGGTGTCGCGGGTGTAGTTGAGGTCGATCAGCGCGCAGGCGAACTCGCGCTTGCGCAAGGCCTCCAGCGCCGCGGCCGGGCCCTCGGTGGCGACGCTGGCCAGGCCGTCGGACTTGAGCAGCAGGCGCAGCGCCTCGCGCACGTCGGCCTGGTCGTCGGCCAGCAATACGGTGGGGTCGGGCTTGGTCATGCGATTACCTGGTTGATGGACGCAGCATACCGCCGCGGCCTGGCTCCCTCTCCCTTCCGGAGAGAGGGTTGGGGTGAGGGGCCGGGGCTCACCACGATGGCTCCTGCGAACCCCGGAACAAATAAAGGAAAAGAACTGCGCATCACCGAGACCAGGGCCAGCCGTGCTCCTCACCCCGGCCCTCTCCCCATCCTCCATGAAGGGCGGGAGAGGGAGCGGGCTCTATTCGTATCTCAGCGCCACCGCCGGATCGACGCGCAACGCGCGCAGCACCGGCCACAGCGACGACAGCAGGGCGATGCCCGCCACCAGCGCCACGACCGGCAGCAGCACCGCCGCATCGTGCCCCTGCGTATGCAGGTTCGGATCGGCCAGCAGGTTCGACCACGGCCAGGCCAGCACCAGCCCGATCGCCAGGCCGAGGCCGAGCTGCCACAGCAACTGCCGCCCGACCGTGCGCACCACGTCGCCATGTCCCGCCCCGATCGCGCGCCGGATGCCGATCTCGCGCGTGCGCTGCGCCACCGAAAACGCCAGCACGCCGTACAAGCCCACCGCAGCCAGCAGCAGCGCCACCAGGCCCAGCGCACCGAACACCTCGGTCAGCACGAGCAGCCCGACACGGTCCATCGCCGCGCCATGGGCCTGGCTGTGCAGCGCATAGGCGGCGGCCTGCGCGTCCACGCCGTGCACGACCGTCGCCAGCCGCGGCGCATAGACACCGGCCGCGCCGCGCACGCGCACGGCCAGGCCCACGCTTTCCAACGGCCGCATGTGCGCCGACTGGGCCAACGGCACCAGCAGGCCGGGCAAGGCCCGCTCCAGCGCGCTGTCCAGTTGCAGCGGTTCGGTGACGCCGACCACCGTGAGCGTGGTCGCGTATTCCCGGTCGGGATAGAGCACCAGGTGCCGGCCCAGCGCATCGTGCCCGGGCCACAGCGCCTCGGCGGTCTTGCGATCCACCACCGCCACCCGCTGGCCGCCGGCGACGTCGCGCGCGTCGATGAAGCGCCCTTCGAGCAGGCGCACGCCGAACACGTCCAGGAAATGCGGGTCGACGATACCCATCTGCGCGTCGGGCCAGCCGCCGGCGGGGCGCGGCTGGCCTTCGGCGGCGACGGTTTCGTGGCTGCCCAGCTCCGCGCCCGGCACGGTGTTGGTAGCCGTCGCCGCGAGCACGCCCGCGTCCGTGCGCAGGCGCTCGCTGGCACGCTCGAGGAAGCCGATGCGTGCGGCGCCATCGGGATAGGTCGAACGTGGCAGCGCGACGTGCGCGGTGAGCACCTCGTCGGCATGCTGCGCGCCGGCCAGCGGCTGGGTGAGCAGATGGTCCAACGCGCGCACGAACATGCCGGCGCCGACCAGCAGCACCACGGTCAGTGCGATCTCGGCCACCACCAGCGCGCGCGCCACCCGTGCGAAACTGCCGCCCGAGCCCTTGCCGCCGTCGTGCAGCGCGTCCTTCAGGTCGGTGCGGCCGGCGCGCCAGGCGGGAATGACGCCGGCCAGCGCGGTACTGGCCAATGCCACGACCACGGCAAAGGCCAGCACGCCGCCGTCGATGCCGAAGCGCAGGAAGGCCGCCGGCGCCTTGTCGCTGTCGGCGAAGGTCGCCAGCAGCCAGTGGTTACCGTAGTGGGTGATCGGCAGCGCGATCGCCAGCGCCGCGGTGCATAGCAGCAGGCTCTCGGCCAGGGCGCCGGCCATCAGCCGCGCGCGGCCGCAGCCCAGCGCGCTGCGCACGGCCATCTCGCGGCGGCGGTTGAGCGTCTGCACCAGTTGCAGGTTGGCCACGTTCACGCAGGCCAGCAGCAGCACCAGCACGCCGGCGCCGAACATCAGCCAGACCCAGTGGCGGGTGTCCTCCTGTACGAAGCTGGTGGAGAACGGCTTGATCACCAGTTGCTGCTGCTCGCGCCACTGCGGCAGCTCGCGGCGCAGGCGCGCGTCCAGCGCGGACAGTTCCTGCCGTGCCGCCGCGAGCGTGGTGCCTGCCTTCAGCCGCGCGACCATGTAGAACTCCATGCCGTGCGCCGGATCAGGCCGCAGCGGCAGCCACAATTGGGGATCGCCGCCGATGAAACCGAAACGGGCCGGCATCACGCCGACGACGGTGGCCCAGTCGCCATCGATGCGCACGGCGCGGCCGACGATATGCGGGTCGGCGCCGAAGCCGTGCCGCCACAGATGCTCGCCCAGCAACACCACTGGTGGTGCGCCCGGCCGATCGTCGGAGGGCAGCAGGTCGCGGCCGAGCAGCGGCCGGGCGCCGAGCAGCTCCAGCATCGAGGCGGTCAACCGTACGCCGTCCACGCGCGTGGCGCCGGCGCCGCTGTCGAGCGAGACGCCGACGCCGAGGTAGCCACCGCTGACCTCCACGCCGTGCAATGACCCAGCGAGCCGCAGGTACTGGTCGGTGTCGATGTCGCCGATGCCGATACCGGTATCGCCGACTCCGCCGTTGCCGCGGTCGAGCTCGCCGACCGCCATCACCCGGTCGGCATGCGGCAGCGGCAAGGGCGTCAGCATCAGTGTGTTGATCAGGCTGAACAGGAACACCACCACGCCCAGGCCCACGCCGAGCACGGTGACCGAAAGCGCGGCATAGCCGGGTCGCCGGGCCAGCCGGCGCCAGGCAGCGTGCAGTTCTCGCAGCAGCATCATCCTCACTCCCCGCGCAGGGCGCGCATCGGTGGTACGCGGCCGGCCCGCCATGCCGGCAGCAGGCAGGCGAGCAGGCCGGCGGCGAACAGCACGACGCACACGCCCAGCATGGCCCACGGATCGACGGCGCCGCCGCGTCCGAGCATTCCCAGCAGCAGCATGGAAAGCGCGTGCGCCAGCCCCAGCGCCGCGACCACGCCGACCGCCAGCCCCAGCGCGATCTGCCTGAGCCCACCGCGCAGCACCAGCCGCACCAGCCTGGCCGGCTGCGCTCCCATCGCCAGCCGCACGCCGAACTCGCGCTCGCGCGCGGCGACCGCCACTGCCATCACCGCGTACAGGCCGGCCGCCGCGAGCAACAGCGCCAGCAACGCGAACAGGCCGATCAGCAGCAGTCCCAGGCGGGCGCCCTGCGTGGTCTGGCGCACGATGCTGTCCATGCTGCGCACGTTGGCGATCGGCTGGTCCGGCGCCATCTCGGCGACGGCCTGCCGTATGCCTGCACCCCAGTCGGCCGGGTTGCCGTTCCCGCGCAACGCGAAGCGCAACGGCTCCAGGCTGTGGAACACCGCCAGGATCGGCTCGGGCATCTGCTCCAGCGGCAGGTACAGCACCGGCTGCCTGGGCTGCAGCGGACCGAACTGGTAGGTCTCGTCCACCACGCCGACGATGCGCGCGGGCCAGTGGTCGTCGCCGTTGCCTTCGATGCGGATGGTCTTACCCAGCGCATGCCCGCCGTAGTACGTGTCCGCCAGGTCCCTGCTGACGATCGCGACCCGCTCGCCGCCGTGCACGTCGTTGCGGGTGAAATCGCGTCCCGCATGGAGCGCGATCGAAAACAGCCCGAAGAAGCCCGGCCCGACGCCATGCAGTTGCACCTGCATCTGCTTGCCGTCCGGCGTGCTCGCGGCATTCTTGAACTGCCCGAAGCTGGCATCGCTCGCCGGCAGGTTGGTCGCCACCGCGGCATCCGTCACGCCGGGGATCCGGTGTAGCCGTTCGACCAGCCGCTCGGACAAGGCGTGCATCGACGCGTCGTCCGGGTGCTCGCCCTTCACCGGCGCCAGCTCGAAGGTGAGGATCCGGTCGCTGGCGAAGCCCAGCGGCGTCTGCGAGGCATCGTGCAGCGCGCGCACGAACACGCCGGCGGCGCACAGCAGGATCGTGGCCAGCGCCACCTGCGCCATCACCAGCACGCGGCCGAGCCGACCACTGCGGACACCGATGCCGGAGCGTCCGCCCTCGCGCAGCTCGCCCACCGTGACCGTGCCGCGGCTGCGCCAAAGCGCGAGCACCGCGGCGACCAACGCCCCGAGCAGGCCCATCGCGAACGCAACGGCCCATGCCCCGATGCCCGGGCGCACCAGATCGCCGTGCACCCACTCGGCCGGGATCAGTGACTGCAGCACTGCCAGCGCCGCCGCCCCGAGCACCATGCCCATCAGTGCACCACCGATGCCCACCAGCAGCCCCTCGCCGAGCGCCGGCGTCATCAGGCGCAACACCGGCGCGCCCAGCGCGCTGCGTACGGCGCCGTCGTGGCTGCGCGCCAGTGCGCGCAGCAGCATCAGGTTGGTCAGGTTCACCAGCGCGATCAGCAGCACCAGTGCGGCGCAGGCGACGAACAGCAGCAGCACCGGCCGTGCGCCGCGGTGCTGCAACTCGGTCAGGCGGCCGGCGCCGAACCACGGCTGCTTCCAGTCGCCGCCCATCGCCATGTCGCGGTACATCGCACGCTCGCGTGCGTCGACCTGCGCGGCCACTGCCGCCACGGGGACGCCGTCGGCCAGGCGCGCGATCGCCAGTTGGGCGTTGCGGTTGTAGTCGCGGCTGACCGCCGGCAGGGCCATCGGCAACATGATGCCGCCGCCCCCGGCGAACAGGTCGAAGCGGTTGGCCACCTCGAAGCTTGCCGGCAGCACGCCGACGATGGTGGTGGGCGTGCCCTCGACCTGCAGGCTGCGGCCGATCACCGCCGCATCGCCGCCATAGCGCCGCAGCCAGAGGCCATGGCTGAGCAGGACCGCCTTCGGCCCGCCCGGCCGGTCTTCCTGCACGCTGAAGTTGCGGCCCAGCATCGGCCGCAGGCCCAGCGTCGGCAGCAGGTTCCGGTCCGCGCGGGTCACCGGCACCTGTTCGGGCGGGCCGCCGCCGGCGATGTTCGCCACCATGCCCACCTGCTCCAGCGACAGCGACGCCACGCCCTTGAGCGCGTCCAGTTGCTGGAACTCGTGCGGCGAGATGCCGCCCACCCGGCCCTCCCACAGCTTGCCCAGCACCACCAGCCGGTCCGGCTGCGGTACCGGCAATGGCCGCATGAGCGTGCCGGCGATCAGTGCGAACACCGCCACGCTGGCACCGACGCCCAGCGCCAGCACGCTGCTGGCCAGCAGCACGAAGCCAGGCCGGCGCAAGCTCGCGCGCCAGCTGCGCCAGATCTCGGCGAGCCACACGTTCATGCGTTGCGCCCGGCGCGGCGGCCGGCTCCGTCATCGGCAGTCGGCATGTTCATTCCCCCCGCAAGGCAAGCATCGGCGGCACGCGGCCGGCACGCACGGCCGGCACCAGGCTGGCGATCGCACCGATGGCCAGCAGCACCACGCAGACGCCGGTGAACACCGGCAGGTCGAGCACGCGGCGGTCCATGCCGAGCATGAGCATCAGCATGCGCAGCACCCGGCCCAGGCCCAGCGCCAGGGCGACGCCCAGGCCCAGGCCGATGGCGACCTGCACCACGCCGCCGCGCAGCACCAGCCAGGCCAGCCTCGCCGGCGCCGCGCCCAGGGCCTGGCGCACGCCGAACTCGTGCGTGCGCGCAGCCACCGCCACCGCCATCACGGCGTACAGGCCGGCAGCGGCGAGCAGCAGCGCCAGGGCCGCGAACAGGCCGGTCAGCCATAGCTGCATGCGCGTGTCGCTGGTGGTCGAATGGATCACCTGCGACATCAGCCGCACGTTGTCCATCGGCTGGCCCGGCGCGACCTCGGCCACGGCCTGCTGCAGGGCTTGCCGGTAGCTGCCCGGATCGCCCTGCACGGCCAGCGCGTAACGCATCGGCTCGAAGCTGCGGAACGCACGCAGTGCGTCCTCGCTCACCTGCGCCAGCGGGCGATAGAGGATCGGCTGCCGCG